>NZ_JBKJUM010000046.1:0-15085 GCF_046590655.1 Daejeonella sp. | reverse complement strand
AAAGTGGACGTAATCCTGCTGGACGGCTTCAAACAATCGCTTACTCTCTGCTCCAGACAGACTTGGTGTTTCTGTGTAAAGCGTGTCAAGCAAAACTTTACAGGTTAAGGGTTCTTCTTCCGGATAATCTAATAACTCAAGAACCACTTCGGCAAACCGGAATCCATACTGCTCTTCTACCCTTCTCACTTTGCGTATCTTAGCAATATCCCCGTTGGCAATAAATCCTCCGCTTTTTTCTTCCGCCTGAAGCCAAAAGTAATTGTTCCGTACAACCATTATAAAATCGCCGCCAGTAATCTCTTCCTCCCGGTATAATATTCTGTTTCTTATATTCTGATTATATGAATTTGCACTCTTGTTTGAACGGCAAATCACTATCGAGTTTTCAATTCCATACTTATCGTAGGCATAGCTTAAGCCTTCAACCAGTTTCTCTCCTGTCATTTTGAAAATATCACGGAATCCCGTTAGTTTAAATTTGGGGAAATTGCTTTTATTCTTTCTGATGAGCTCCCGCAGTTCAGTTGCATTATGCAGAATTCCTGATTCTTTTTCCTGCCGCACCACATCTGTAAGTTCGTAAGTGAAGACCCGAAGTCCGAAATGATCAAAGAGTACCTTAGGATCAAGTGCAGGGCTTTTCTCAGATCCAACCGGAGGCAATTGTGCAGTATCTCCCACCAGCATCAGCTTGCAGTTTTTACCATTATAAACATAACTAATCAGGTCCTGAAGCAAACTTTGCCTGCTATAATCATGAACCTGGTCTGAAATCATGGATGCTTCATCAACAACAAAAACTGTATTTTCCGATAAATTATCAGCCAGGACAAAGTTCATCTCCGGGCTAGCTGCAACCTTCTTCCGATAGATCCGCTTATGAATGGTAAATGCTTTTTTTCCTGAATAATTACTTATCACCTTGGCCGCCCGCCCGGTCGGAGCAAGCAAAACAGATTTAAGCTTGACTCGTGGCAATACCTTTACCAAAGCACTTATCAACGTAGTTTTCCCGGTTCCGGCGTATCCCTTGAGTAGAAAACATTCTTCACCGGAACCCATGGGCAAAAACTCCTCCAGTAACCTGAAAACATCTCTCTGCTGGGTAGTAGGTATATTCCCAAAATTCTGTTCCAGCAAGGCTTCAATATTCATCGCTGCAAGTTGCAAAATCTCTCAGTATTTTTTCACCTCAAGCCCGGAATATCATTGGGAACAAGATTGACAAATAAATTGATCATATCCATTCTTGAACGACATTTATAATTCTCCTACCATAAACAAATATTAAAGAGAAAACATACTTTTGTGACAATGAATAAACTGCTCTATCTTTCTGACGACGAAATACAATCGCAGCTGGCAGCGAAGTATGATCTTTTAGTTCATATAGGACTTGATACGTTACAATATGCGATTATTGATAGTATTAAGCAAGAGACTAAAGTTCTCGCAGAATTTGAAATTCCCACATTGGCAACTACAACAGAACTTATCAAAGCTGTTGAGGAACTGCCGGAAAGTAACAGACAGTTCAGGTATACTTTCAACAAAGTTAAGGTGTCCTTTACAACCTTAAATTATACCTTCATACCTGCCCCCCTTTACCTCGAATCAGATCATCAGGATTATGGCAAATATTTAAACCTGGATAACAACGGAGAACTCCTTGTTAATACAATATCGTCGGCAGAGATTAAAAACGTGCTTGCGATTCCATCAGAATTTAAAACTGCTTTGCAAAAGATATTTCAAAAACCCAGTATATATAGTCAAGCTACTGCTTTTTTGGAAGGAATTCAGAGCGGTCTGCGACGGGAAGACGAACTTGTATTTTTCCTCGACATTCAACCTAAACATTTTCAGATCGCCTTATTCAAAGACTTAAGGTTAGAATTTTATAACACTTTTGAATATGCTAATACCGACGAGTTTAATTTTTACTTGTTAAATGTTATCCAGTCTCTTGAAATACATCTGGACGACACCCGTGTTATGCTGTCCGGTAAGATTACTGAACAGGATGAGATCTATCAGAGAATAGAAAAATACTTTGAAAATATCCATTTTATAGATTCTGAGCTTTTAGTTAAATATTCCGGAAAATTTGAAAAAGTTTTTCCGCATACTTATTCTACATTATTCAGTCTCGACTTATGCGAATAATTGGCGGAAAATTAAAAGGATTACGATTAAATCCCCCTTCAAAATTACCAGTCAGACCTACTACTGACAGTGCGAAAGAAGCACTTTTCAACATTCTCTACAACCAATTTGAATTCGAAAATCTTAAGGTGCTTGATCTTTTTAGCGGAACAGGGAACATTTCACTGGAGTTTGCGTCTCGAGGTGTACCTTCAGTCACTTCCGTCGACCGCGATTTCGGATGTTATAATTACCTTAAAACAGTGGCGAAACAATATGGTTTGGAGTCTATTCAGCCGGTAAAGGCCGACGTCCTTAAATATCTGGAGACAGAATGCGGAAAATATGATCTGATCTTTGTTGACCCGCCCTACGACCTCCCCCAAATGAATCAGATTGCTCCTATAGTATTCAGACGGGATATTCTAAATCCGGAAGGTTACCTAATCGTTGAACACCACAGCATGAAAAAAATTGACAATGACACTCATTTTGTGGAGCAAAGAAAGTACGGCTCTTCCTCTTTCAGCTTTTTCGCAAATGGCAAAAATCATTAATTCCCGTCATCTTGTTTATTAGGACTTTTATCCATTAACTTTATGTTATGAAGATTGCCTTATTTCCGGGCTCATTTGATCCGGTGACTAAAGCTCACGTTGATATTCTACGCCGAGCTATCCCTTTATTTGATAAGGTAGTAGTTGGTATTGGTCTAAACAGTACAAAACCAGCTTTCCTGGATATTGACAAACGAAAAGCGATGCTTAAAGCTGTTTTTGCAGATGAGGACAAGGTAGAAGTATCTACTTACGAGGGATTGACGGTAGAATTCTGCAAAAAGATTGGAGCAACTTACATGATAAGGGGAATTCGCACGGTTTCAGATTTCGAATATGAAAAAGCGATCGCTCAAATGAATCATTCTCTCGTTCCTGAAATTGAAAGCATCTTTATTGTGAGCAAACCGGGTTACTCGTCTATTAGCTCAACAATAGTACGCGACATTATGAGAAACAACGGAGATGTGAAGCAATTCATTCCTAAAGAAGCGTTCGATTTGCTCCAAAAGCCTTAGCCTTCAAATGCTTTCTTCAAAGCTCCTGTCTGGTGATCTGCCAGCTTTTGCAAAGGACCTGCAGCCAGCATTTTCATCATCATGTTAAGTTCGGCTGAGATGGTATAAAATGCTTCTGTTTTACCTTCTCCTTTGTCGCTCAACGACCATTTTAACTCCAGTGCAAATGGAGCCTCTTCAGATGGAATAGCGACAATTTCTTCATCTTTTTTTCGCGATGAAACTTTAAGAGCGAGTTTAGCCATATTTTGAATGGTGAACCTAGCCTCATCTTCGGTTGACGACCAGTTATAGATATTGTCCGGCATTAATTGCTGGTGATTATTGAGATCAGCAAGAAATGAGTAAACATCTCCTAGCGGCTTATGAATGCTTACCTTACTTTCTATAATGGTCATATCCTGTCTTTAATTATTTCACCCCAGCCCTCCGGATCTTCACGCCATTTTCGTAATAACTTTAAATCCTCTTCAACCACGAAGTTATGTTTCTGTGCGTAATCAACAAGTGCATTATAATTCGATAATGTAAAGAAAGGACATTTTGCACTTTTGAAATTTTCGCTTGCAGCAGTGAATCCGTAATTGAAGATGCCAACCAATCCGGCGACTTCGCATCCAGCATCACGTAAAGCAGCAACTGCCTGAAGGCTGCTTTTTCCTGTTGATATAAGATCTTCAACAACGACCACTCGCTGCCCCGGTGAAAATCCACCTTCGATTAGACTACCGGTACCGTGTTCTTTAGCCTTAGACCGAACATAAATAAATGGAAGTCCTAATTCTTGAGCGACAAGTACTCCCTGAGGAATACCAGCGGTTGCAACCCCAGCAATAACTGCTACAGATCCAAATTCTTCCTGCACTAGCTCTGTCAATTTTTGGCGGATGTATGTTCGGATTAAAGGATGAGACATGGTTATCCGGTTGTCACAATATATGGGAGATTTCCATCCGGATGCCCAGGTAAATGGATTGCCCGGTTGTAATTTAATTGCTTTAATTTGCAAAAGAAATTCAGCTACTTTTTGTTCTACTTCACCCTTATTACTCATGCCGCAAATTTATAAAATATATATTAATGAAACAGTTTTAATCCTTTCAGACTCTATACCAGTTGACATTGAAGAATATCAGAAAGTTAAACCCAAAGAGTTCAAGTTCTCAAAATTCTACACCAATGTAAAAGATCAAGGTACCCCGAAAACGTATTTACTACTTGCAAGTGACTTTAAAGACATCTTTAAAACGATTAGAAAATCCATGGAGATGATAAAGGCTGCTGGAGGACTGGTAAGCAACGAGGAAAATAAGTACCTGTTTATTTTCAGGAAGGGGAAATGGGACTTGCCTAAAGGCAAACTTGATAAAGGCGAGTCCTTCAGGATTGCAGCAGTGCGTGAAGTTGAAGAAGAATGTGGAGTAACTATTGATAGTTGCGGAGAAAAGATCTGCAAAACATATCATATCTACGAAGAATACGGGGTTCCCGTTATTAAGAAAACAGTTTGGTATTGGATGAGGGCTGACAAGCAACCGCACCTTTTACCGCAAATAGAAGAAAATATTACTGATGCTAAATGGCTTGCCGCTGGTGATTTCATGCTGGTAAGGGAGAATACTTATCCGTTAATAAGAGATTTGATCAAGGTTATTGAATATTGATTAAGAATGGTAAGATTTTGTCTGAAATAGGATTCATAGGATGATAGGAAACTACATGACCCGGGGTTAAACGACAAAATTTCAGGTCAAAACCTTAAATGCCAGACATTTATTCAGTTAAAAATATTCCAGCCGGACAAAACTTCATGAGGCTGTGAACTAATCAGATGTGGTCTCGATTTTGGGGCTTAGATTATATGAATCTGAACAACTTTACCATTAAAGCCCAGGAAGCAGTTCAAAAAGCTTCCGAGATAGCGGCCGGCAATCAGCAGCAAGCGATTGAGACTGCCCATCTGTTAAAAGGCTTACTAACCGTTGATGAAAACGTCATAAGTTATCTGCTTAAAAAACTAAACGCAAATATTAAACGAATCTCTGAAATAGTAGATGCGCAGATCAACAGTTTTCCAAAAGTTAGCGGGACGGAGATCTATTTATCTTCCGGCGGTAACAGTGCGCTTCAGAAAGCTCAGACCTTTCTTAAAGAATTTAAAGATGACTTCGTTTCCGTGGAGCATATTCTGCTAGGTCTGCTGGGCACCGGAGATAAAGTTAGTTCCATACTTAAAGATGCCGGTGTAAATGAGAAAGACCTCAAAAAAGCTATTGCAGAATTACGTGGAAACACTCGGGTTACCGATCAAAATGCAGAAGCGACTTACAACGCTTTAAACAAATATGCGCGAAATTTGAATGAATATGCAGAATCAGGTAGACTTGACCCGGTAATTGGGCGTGATGAAGAAATCAGAAGGGTTATCCAGATTCTTTCGAGGCGAACTAAGAATAACCCCATTCTTATTGGCGAGCCCGGCGTTGGTAAGACTGCAATTGCAGAGGGAATCGCTTTTCGCGTAATTCAGGGCGATGTTCCGGAAAATTTGAAGTCTAAGACCGTGTACTCGCTTGACATGGGCGCGCTCATTGCAGGGGCAAAATACAAAGGGGAGTTTGAAGAGCGTTTAAAGGCGGTGATCAAAGAAGTAACCCAAAGTGATGGTGAGATCATTCTTTTTATTGATGAGATCCACACCCTCGTGGGTGCGGGCGGCGGTGAAGGAGCTATGGACGCAGCAAATATTCTTAAGCCTGCTCTGGCAAGGGGCGAGCTTCGTGCAATTGGAGCAACCACCCTCAACGAATATCAAAAATACTTTGAAAAAGATAAAGCACTTGAGCGCCGTTTTCAGAAAGTATTGATAGATGAGCCAAATACCCAAGACGCCATTTCAATTTTACGCGGCTTAAAAGAACGGTATGAAACGCACCATAAGGTTAGAATTCGGGATGAAGCAATTATATCTGCTGTTGAACTTTCGCAGAGATATATTTCTGACCGCTTTCTACCTGACAAGGCCATCGATCTGATGGACGAAGCTGCATCGAAATTGAGGCTTGAGATGGACTCGGTTCCTGAAGCTGTTGATGAACTTAACCGGAAGATTATGCAACTTGAAATTGAACGGGAAGCCATAAAAAGAGAAAATGATGATAAGAAAGTTAAAGAGCTCTCAGAAGACATTGCAAATATGTCAGGGGAACGTGATTCTCTAAAAGCGCGCTGGCAGGCTGAAAAAGATCTTGTAGACTCAATTAATAATCAAAGCGAGCTGATCGAAAATTACAAACTTGAAGCAGATCAGGCCGAAAGGGCGGGTGATTATGGAAAAGTAGCGGAGCTACGATACGGAAAAATAAAAGAGGCACAGAACGAGTCAGAAAAACTTAAAAAGCAATTGGCAGAAACACAATCTGAGAATCGAATGCTAAAAGAAGAGGTAACTTCTGATGATATTGCCGGAGTTGTATCACGTTGGACGGGAATTCCAGTTACAAAAATGATCCAGAGTGAGCGTGAGAAACTTCTTCACATGGAGACTGAACTCCATAAGCGTGTTGCTGGTCAGCACGAGGCTATCGAAGCGATTTCCGATGCGATCAGACGTTCGAGAGCCGGTCTTCAGGATAAACGTAAACCCATCGGATCTTTTATATTTCTTGGAACAACGGGTGTGGGTAAAACTGAGCTTGCAAAGGCCCTTGCAGACTATCTTTTTAATGATGAGCATGCAATGATACGTATTGACATGAGCGAATATCAGGAGAGACACGCAGTTTCGAGGCTTATTGGTGCGCCCCCGGGATATGTGGGATATGATGAGGGAGGACAGCTGACAGAGTCAGTTCGCAGAAAGCCATATTCTGTAATCCTGCTTGACGAGATCGAAAAAGCGCATCCCGACGTGTTCAACATACTCTTACAGGTTCTGGATGATGGAAGGCTTACCGACAATAAAGGCAGGCTGGTAAATTTCAAAAATTCAATTATCATCATGACCTCCAATATTGGTTCACATCTTATCCAGGAGAATTTCAAAGACCTGAATGATGGAAACCGCGAAGAACTCATTGCCAAAACAAAGACTGAATTATTTGAACTTCTAAAACAGACCATTCGCCCGGAGTTCTTAAACCGCATTGATGAGCTAATCATGTTTACGCCGCTTAACCGCGACGAATTAAGGGATATCGTTTCACTCCAGTTTAAGGGAGTGCAGGATACCTTAGCTGAAATGGGGATAGTGATCGAGGCCTCTGAAGAGGCATTAGACTGGCTGGCCCAATTGGGCTACGATCCACAGTTTGGAGCCAGACCTTTGAAACGTGTTATACAGAAAAAGATTTTAAATGAGCTTTCCAAGGATATTCTTTCCGGCAAGATTGATAAAGACAGCAAAATTAAACTTGACATGTTCGACAATCAGTTTGTGTTCCTAAACGCTGATAAAGAAATATAAAACAATTCGGTGCCTTAAATAAATAAAGCAGCTTTGAATAAATCAAAGCTGCTTTTTCCATTTTAGGATGTAATTTTAAAGTATATAGAACTAAGCTAATCTTACATTAACTGCGCTGAGGCCTTTCTTACCTTCTTCTACTTCATATTCTACTTTATCATTTTGTCTTATATCCTGTTTAAGTCCGCTTACGTGAACGAAAATTTCTTTGCCATCCTCTTGGGTAATAAATCCGAATCCCTTAGACTCGTTGAAAAATTTTACTGTACCAGTTTCCATTAAATTAATTGTTTAGTTTTTAAAATAGTTAAAGTGTTTATTGCAAATTAGTTAATTAATTGCAATATATAAATATATAAAAATGATATTATTATCTGTGTGAGCGATTTTTACAAAAACAGCAAGAATACCTGATCTCAAAACTCTGAACTGGTAATCAAGAAAATCATGCCTTTAAGCACCTGTCTACAATACTCTGAAGTATTTTCTCTTTATTAAAAAATTCAGATAGTAATTTGAATTGATTTACCGTTCTTACAAGATTCTGCTCCGGATAAGCTACAGGGTAGTAAATATTTCCATTTAGGTAGTCAGTTAAAAATCTTAAAGCCTGCATATAGATTAGATACTTGCCGGAAAAAAGAATAAGTTCTTTCTCTGTAGACGTTAGAATTGATCCCATCTCTTTTAAATACCCTTTTATAATCGCTTCAAAGTATTCGATCCTAATAAATATTTTATCTATATCCGCTTCGTTTTCTGAATGAGCACAGAGGTATGTCCGCATCATATCCCCAAGATCTGAGATAAACTTACCGGCCATTAAAGTATCAAGATCAATAACACAGATGCCTTTATTCGTTTCCTTTTCAAAAAGCATATTACTGATCTTCGTATCGTGATGCATCACGCGGTCCGGAAAATCAGGTGAATTACTGTATGAGTTAAAATATTCAAGTATGAAACTGTGTCTTAACGCTTTTTCAATTTGCTCGTTCGCGATTTCTTTGAGGCTTGGATTAGCATTGTCAAGAGCCACCTTAAATTGTTCGTAACGAAGGTTAAGGTCATGAAATCCGGGGATACTAGGTCTCAACAATGAAGCATCAAATCCATCCAGAAGTTTACTTAGCCTGCCAAACTGCTCGGCGGCTTCAAAAGCCTGATTTGGATCGCTCAAAGTATCATAAGCGATCGAATTGGAAATATAGGTTGTTAATCGCCAGAAAGTCTCATCCACAAAAGCCATTTCATCCCCCTCGATAGTAGGAATTGAACTCACAAAAAGATAGGATGGATGATGCTCCCGGAGATAACTGGAAACGAGACGTACGTTTTCTGCTATGATAAGAGGGTTGTTAAAGACTTTTTGATTTATACTTTGCAATATAAACTGTTCATTTTGTCCTTCAACGGATACTAGGTATGTGGAATTAATATGGCCTGTCCCGAAGGTTCGCCAACTTACCTGATCGGCGCCAATTCCATATGCTTTAAGTACCTCTAAGATGGTATTATTCATTAAATCAAATCTAACCGAATTTAAGTTAATTATTGGCTTTGATAAGCTGGTACGGGTTTGATTTCTATTGCACGGTATTTACCAAGGAAATAAATTGCCGAAAAGACCGTCAGAATTAAACCGGCGATGGACAATATGATCACGCTGTTTGAGAAGAATGTCACCCAATTAAGTTTCACTTTAAAAATCTCTTTACTCATCAAAACGCCGACACTACCGATGTACCCAAAAGAGTCCGCCAGATAGATCAGGAACCCAACATTCCCTGCATGTTTGAACGTGGCAATAAGACGATCGAAAAAGACCGAGTTAAAAGGTATATAAACCATGTATAAACCCAGGCCCACTAATGTCATCCACCATATAGGGGCCAGATTTCCTCCTACAAATAAGTAAGAAGAAACTCCTGCCAGTATAAAACCAAGTGCAATAAAAATGTGTGACAACATAAATGCTTTGAAACTATTTTTAATAAGCACCATGCTTCCTACAAGTACGAGAACAATAATAGTTATTGGGATTTCGGTCTGGGCGAAAAGTTCAGGTTTGTCGAAAAAACCCATCTCTTTCCACATTTCAGCACCAAAATTATCCCGGATATCGCGGAAAATCGTTGCAAAACAATAAATTAGAATACATGCAGCAAGTCCAGGCAGGAACATCATAATAAAAGCTTTTCTGTCTGCAGCCGACATTGGTTCGCGGTGTGTTCGGGCTGCTATATCATCCTTATCGGGATGGGGAATCTTCTCCATCATGTAAACAAAGATCAAAAGCGGTCCGGCAAACACGAGACCAGTATAGAAGGGAACCCAAAACTCAGAAATATTAAAATTAACAAGCAGCCAGGCACCCACGGTCTTAACAAAGCCGGAGGCAAATATGAAGCTCACTGCAAGGGTTGCCCCAATAAAATCAGTGGTTCGACGACCTTCAACATATGAAAAGACCACTCCCCAAAGCATCCCCAGGGGAAATCCGTTAATGAACAAAAACGCAATATTATATGGCGGTGGAACCACGGCAAAAAAAAGCCAGCTTAGCCACGAAATACCGGTAAGTAATAAAATGATCCTCCCTCTCCCAGTACGTTTTAGTTCAGAAATATATTTTATTCCGTAAAATTTTGCCAGCATGTACCCCAACATTTGACTAAGGACCAGAATGGTCTTATAACTATATCCAGCTATTTCGATCCCGTCAAATGTAGCTACGGTAAAGGATTTTCTAAAACCGAAGACCATAGTGTAAGTAAGAAAAACCGTCATTGCAGAATAAATACCAATTTGTAAACTTGTTCCTTTTATGTGTTTGGGAGTTATTGTCATCTTCAGAGAAATTAATTATCAATTTTTATAAATTAATGAAGGAAGGTAGCAAAACCTATGGCATTGAGAAAATACATCAAAATATTAGACCTTGGACAAGTCCGCGGAATTATATATTTTCACTTAATAATTAAGATTACATGAAAGCCATAGTCCTATTACCTTTTATGTTCGCTCTGAGCATTTTATTATCAAGTGCGCAGGAAAAGCCGCTTCAAATCATCATGATTGGAGCTCATCCGGACGACTGCGATATTAAAAGCGGAGGTACCGCAGCTTTGTTTGTTGCGATGGGTCATAAGGTAAAATTCCTATCAGTAACTAATGGAGACGCAGGGCACATGACACAAGGTGGTGGAATGCTTGCAAAGAGAAGATTTCTTGAAACTCAGGAAGTCGCCCGCCGTCTAGGCGTAACCTACGATGTTCTGGACAACCACGATGGCGAGCTGTTACCAACCCTGCCGATCAGGCTTGATGTAATCAGGAAAATTAGAGAATGGAATGCTGATGTGGTTATCGCTCCGCGATCTAACGATTACCATCCTGATCATAGATATACTGGCATCCTTGTTCAGGATGCTGCTTTTATGGTTGGTGTGCCTAATATAGCACCTGACACCCCTCCCCTGAGAAAAAATCCTGTTTTTCTCTATTTTCAGGATAATTTTAAAAAGCCGAATCCATTTCAGCCAGACATTGCTATTGATATTACCTCGGTATTTGATAAAAAGATTTACAGCCTTGATTCCCATGAATCACAATTTTACGAGTGGCTGCCATGGATTGGCGGCAATCCGACAGATGTCCCCGCTGGTAAGGCTGAAAGACTAGAATGGTTAAAAAAGTCAAGATCCGGCGGCTTGTCGCCAGAAGTTAAGACGAGTCTTCAAAAATGGTATGGCACACAAAAAGCAGCGCAGGTTAAATATGTCGAAGCCTTCGAAATATGTGAATACGGAAGCAGGCCAACTGAGCAGGATTTAAAAAGGCTATTTCCCATGCTTGGGAAATAGCCTTAAAACATTTGGGCAGTAATATTAATTATTGTTGTCCAGTTCTTCCTTTGAAGTTCCACCGGGGTTATCTATATGATTATATCCATCTTTTGGATATCTAATTTCCTTCCCTTCAGAATTTTGACTTCCGGGCATATTAGGATCAATCTCGTTCTCAGCATAACTTCCATTCTCGTGCGCTTGATCTCCTATCTTATGGTTTTCCTCATTTTCACGTATGCCACGCTCGTTTGCCTCCGGCACTTTTGCGCGTTCGGTCATTTCATGAAAGCTTCCTTTAGGTTCCCTTTTTGTTCCACCAGCTCCGCCAATGGTGCCATTATTATTTCTTGAATTATCAGAGTTGCTCTCCGCGAATCCACTTTTTCCTTCTGTTGCCATGATCTTAAGTTTATATAAGTACAACAGTAAAATAATCTATTTGTTCAAAAAATACAGGCTTATTAAACTTTTGGAGGCATCGGCCCTCTTTTGAAAATTATGAGCCCGTTTAAGAAATTCCGCAGGATCTGATCTCCACAGGGCTTGAAGTTTTCATGTTCTTTATTACGAAATATCGCTGCCAGTTCAGATTTGGTAATTGCAAAATCCACCAGCTTCAGAATATCTACTATCTCCTGATCGTTAAGCTTAAGCGCTACACGAAGCTTTTTCATGATATCATTATTGCTCATTTATCTTGAAATTTCAATTTTAATACGTTTATTCTTTATTTTTTCTTCTCTGATCAATTTAAGGGTTTTCTCTACTTTAGTTCTGCTTACAGCAGCATAAGATGTGAAATCTTGAACTTCGATCAAGCCTAGCTCGTCTTTTTGAAGTTTCCCCTTCTGCAACAATAGCCCTACAATGTCAATTTTATTGATCTTATCCTTTTTTCCGGCGCCAATATATAAAGTAACCCACGAGGTGTTTTCCGGAACTGAACTAACTTCGCCAAGTTCTTCAAGTTCCGTTTTATCAGTCAGGAACACAGGATTTTCCTCTTCTGTAAGAATAACATATGCTGTTCCTTTTGCATTCATTCGAGCCGTCCTCCCGTTCCGATGAAGAAATGCCTCCTCGTTGTGAGGAAGCTGATAGTGAATTACATTTTCTATCTCGGGGATATCGAGACCCCGGGAGGCCAGATCAGTGGTTATAAGAATTCTGTAACTTCCATTTCTAAATTTTAACAGCGCTTTCTCACGATCATCCTGTTCCATTCCCCCATGGAATATTCCATGATCCAATCCCATTTCCCATAAAATGCCGCTGATACGGTCAACAGCTTCCCTATGGTTGCAAAAAACCAACGTCGCTTGATTTCCGATTTTGCAGATCAAGGAAAACAATGTTTCAAGCTTGTCTGCCGCTTCAGAAATAACTCTCCTGATTTTTAAGTCTGGGGTAATAGTATGATCCTTAAGAAAGTTAACTTCAATGGGCTTTATAGTCCCTGTAAACGCCGGAATCTCACCCATTTTCGTAGCTGACGTAAGGATCCGGCGCTTGAGATTTTTTAAGCGTCGGATAATGAATTCCATATCCTCGGCAAATCCGAATTCCAGGGCTTTATCAAATTCATCAAGAACGAGGGAATGAATGGAATCAGGATTAAAATTCTCATTTCGCAAATGGTAAGCTATCCTTCCGGGGGTCCCGATGAGAACTGCCGGAGCCTCGACGAGATTATTCTTCTCTGTTTTTACCGGGTGTCCGCCATAACAGCAATTGACTTTAAACCCTGAACCCATAGCTTTAAAGACTTGCTCAATTTGCAGTGCCAGCTCCCGCGAAGGCACCAATATCATCGCCTGAACGCCGGCTAAATCAGAGTCCAAATTTGAAAGAACCGGAAGCAAAAATGCAATCGTTTTCCCCGAACCAGTTGGTGACAGTAAAATTGTATCATTTGTTGAAGCTGCTTTTATCGCTGCCCGCTGCATTTCGTTCAACTCAGCGATCTTCAGATTTTTTAATACTTTCTCTACCATAATGCAAAGGTACTTGCTTTAATTGGAATGAGATAATAATTACCAGCCAGCGAGCAAATTGCCTGATTTAATGAAATTAGCTCTGCTAAATAAACTGCATTTTGTTTAATTTCGTATCCTGAAAAACAAACCCCAAATACTTACGTTTTTAAACATGATCAAAAAAATAATTCCTTTATTGCTGGTAGCAGGCATGCTATTATCGGCTTGTCAAACTAATTCAAAATCAAAGACTACTTTAGATAGCGCGGAAGTTCAACCTCAGTCTGAGATTGGTTCGCCAGTGCCAAGCACAGAGCAGGATGCAGCGCCGCGACAAAATGGAAAAATTGCCAGTGCTGCTGAAATATTGGCGAGGCCACAGGTACCTATCCTATGCTATCATCAGATAAGAAACTGGACATCTTCAGACGGTAAAGTTGGCAAAGACTATATTGTGCCGACTGCGGAGTTCAAATCTCAAATGAAAATGTTGGCGGACAGCGGCTACAATACAATCTTGCCGGACCAGCTCTATAATTATCTTGCCTATGGTGCTAAGCTGCCTTCTAAACCAATTATGCTAACGTTTGACGACACAAAACTGGATCAGTGGACGGTAGCCATTCCAGAACTCAATAAATATGGATTCAAGGCAGTTTTCTTTATTATGACTGTATCTCTAGGAAGGCCAAATTATTTAAGCAGGGATCAGGTTAAACAAATGTCTGATGCGGGGCACATTATTGGATCTCATACCTATGATCATCAAAATGTAAAGAAATATCAAGGAGAAGATTGGGTTACTCAGATTGAGAAACCTACAAAAACCCTGCAGGAAGTAACTGGAAAAGACATAAAATATTTTGCCTATCCTTTTGGTTTATGGAATAAAGAAGCAATTCCTGAGTTAAAGAAGAGGGGATTCAGTTCTGCATTTATCCTTGCGGAAAAACGGGACGAAAATGACCCTTTATATACCATCCGCAGAATTATTGCCAGCGGATACTGGAACACAAAAACATTGCACAACAGCATTGTTAAGAGTTTTTAAGTACGTAACAATTTCAGTTCGGAAATTATTAAATGTTTTCAAATCTATTATCTTAGCAAATTAATAAAACCAATTATGAAACCATCATGATCTTACATTGTTCCCGCAGGAGCTTTAAGAAAAGATCATGATAGCCCTGCCTGACTTTAGGCAGGTTTATCACCATTAAAACTAAATTATAAAACGATGAAAAAAATATTCATTTTAACTCTTATTGCGGGACTCATTACAAGCTTTAATGCCTCTGCACAACAAGATAAAAGCAAACGGCCAAGCCCACCGGCGAAAGTGTCACAAACACTTTCCTCAGGAGTAGTAATTTCCATCGATTACAGCCGTCCGTCGGTAAAAGGAAGATCACTTGCAACCCTTACACCGGCAGGAAAGGTATGGCGTACCGGCGCTAATGAAGCCACTGTATTCGAAACTTCACAAGATGTAAAAATTGAGGGTAAAACCTTACCCGCTGGTAAATACAGCATTTATAGTATTCCAGGTGAAAAAGAATGGACATTGATT
>NZ_JBKJUM010000038.1:0-30180 GCF_046590655.1 Daejeonella sp. | reverse complement strand
CAAAAACCTGATCGCTTTCTGTAATAACATTATCTAACGCAAGTTTGTAGGTAAGACCTGAACAACCACCGCCATCAACACCTACGCGAATAAATGTTCCTTCGGGGCTATTTTCGTATTTTATTAAACTTAGCGCATGTTGTTTTGCATTTTCTGAAACTGTTATCATTTTGTTTAGGTATTTAGTTATAATAATTAGTTTTTATTCTCTAGGTTAATTGTTATTTCCTCAAATAAACTTTGGAAAGTACATGCAGCTTCCTTTTCACTATTCGATAAATCTGCCAGTGTTATCTTATCCAGTAGTTTGTCAATAGTAGATTGTACCATTGTCCAAAGTGAACGAATAGAACAATCAACAGAATTAGTGCACAGTTTTATTACTCCCACATGATTGGCGCAAAATTCTTCATCAAACAAACGTCCACCTAAAGCTTTCAAAATATCGTTCACCGTAATATCGACAGCCGGTCTGGCAAGTATATATCCCCCAACATGTCCTTTGGTACTATTAATCAAACCCTCCATACGAAGTATCCGGGTTAATTTGGCAACATGGGGTTGTGATAACCCTTCCGCATCACTAAGCTGAGGAATGCTTAAGCCAGTCTTATCCTTACACTTTGCAATTCGCACCAATATTCTTAAACCATACTCGTCCTGTGCTGTTATTTTCATGATTCCTTGATCAATTTTATAGCGATTAAGATAAAACTTCGGAACAAATATACGCATTGATTTTTTATTTATACTAAAAAGTATATAATAACTTGTACGAAAAAGTATAAACATCATTCAATATAATCTTTACTGTTACCACCAATTGAAATTTGTGGAAACGGTAAATAAGACTACAGGGATAAATGGCAAGAGTGGTGTCAGGAAAATCATTGCGGTTCGTACCCATATGTTGGACTACAAAGATTTCAATTAATTTTACCATCTTCATTCTTCATTACGATGTATGAACCCCTCAACTAAAGCCGACACCGTTTTTCTGGATAAGCTCAGGCAGGAAGTGGAGAACAACCTGACCAACGAACAATTCGGTGTTGAAGAGTTGTCGAAGAATATCGGAATGAGCCGCTCTCAACTTCATCGCAAGCTCAATGCAGTAACACATCAATCCGTAAGTCAGTTTATTCGCGAATATCGTTTGGCAAGAGGAATGGAGTTGCTCCGGCAAGGTGAACTCCGGGCTGCTGAAGTGGCAGAGCATATCGGCTTTGGTAGTGCTACCTATTTCAATAAATGCTTTAGTGATTATTATGGCTTTCCTCCTGGAGAAGTGAAGAACAGACCGGTTGAAGTACACCCACCCCCACTTAGAGAAGAACAAAACAAGATACAACCATCACTATCTAAGCGCGGTGTAGTACTGATTACCGTGATCGGTGCTATCGGTATCATCTTATTCATCACTTTCGCGTACCGAACTTTCTTTACCAACACTAAAAATCAGACGACTGATAAATCCATTGCCATTTTGCCGTTTAAAAATCTTAGTTCCGATCATCGTAATGAATATTTCAGTGAAGGCGTTATCGAAGCGATCCGAACAGGCCTCTCACATGTAAATGAACTCCGTATTATCTCCAGAACATCGGTCGAACAATATCGACAGACCAATAAACGTGCACGCGATATCGCACACGAGTTAGGCGTGTCTGCATTATTGGAGGGAAGTATTCAACGTGATGGTAACAAAGTGCGGATTGAAGTCAGGCTTGTGGATGGAGAAACCGAAGCGCTCGTCTGGGCCACAACCTACAATCGTGAACTAAAAGATATTTTTGCCATACAGAATGAAATCGCTCAACAGGTAGCCGCTGAACTCAACGCAAAGTTATCGCCGGAAGAAAAATCAAAATTATCAAAGATAGACACGGATAATCCGAAAGCGTATGATCTTTACCTGAAAGCAAAATACCAGTTTCGCACCTATACAAACAAAGGCGCACACAACTCCATCGACTTGTTAACAGAGGCTATTCGGCTCGACTCCAATTTTTCTAGAGCGTATGCTTTCCTGGCTCACAGTTACCTTGGCCTCGCAACCATTTGGGGGGCAGAGTTGAGTGCCATTAATGCTTTGGAAAAAGGCAAGCCCTTAATTGATAAAGCCATGGCACTTGATCCAGGGCTTGATGAAGGCCATATGTTTTTAGGATTTTATAAAGTGTATCACGATTGGGATTTTGAGGGTGCAGAAAAAGAATACAAGCTTGGCATCGTCAATGATCATCCGGATGCGCTGGCATTATATATAGACTATCTCAATTTCATATCGCGGCACAAAGAAGCTGTAAAGTATGCAGACTATTTGAACGAGATAGATCCTTACTACCCCAACAGTCGAATTGTTCTATCCTATTTTTATTCAAACCGGCTTTCAGAAGCTTTTGAATTTTCGGAGTCTCGAATCCAAACATTTAGTAATTATTATACGTTCGACTCACACGGCTTTCTATTGTTGCAACTAAAACGATACGACGAAGCCATTACCTATTTCAACAAAACCATAGCACTTGAGGGGATCCGGTATCCACGGATGCTCGGCTGGATGGGAGCTGCATATGCGAAATCAGGAAGACCAGAAGAAGCACGGAAAATTATCCGGGAGCTTTCTCAGCGGTTATTGAAAAGAGACATGGGCTCCATTACGTTCTTTATCGCGGCTATTCATTCCGCACTCAATGACAAAGAGGAAGCTTTGAAATGGCTTCAAGCTGCTTATGATGCGCATGATATGGAAATGCCCTGGCTCATGACCGAGCCGCAATTTTATAATCTTCATAAAGAACCACAGTTCATCTTACTGGCCCAAAAGATGGGTTTTAAATAACCAACTTTTCACGTCCCCCGTGCCTAATGAAACACCCTAGTGTTGTATTCTTCCATTTTATACAACCCTGTTTTAAGCTTTAAAAAAAAGTTTAAACTATTTGCAACACCCGTTAAACGCAAATATCCTCTCATACAACCATCTTTGATCACCACAAACAGCAGCGTGATTTACATAATGCTGCTTTCATTTCAATCATTATTAAATAAACAATCTCTTATGAAAAAAGCAGCATTCCTCCTGTACGGTCTAATCAGTTACGTGATTTTCTTTGCAACGTTCTGTTATGCAATCGGCTTTGTCAGCGCACTATTGGTGCCCAAGCACATTGATAGTCTGCCGCAAGAACCTCTTGGTTATGCGTTTCTGGTAAATGCCCTATTACTTTCCATTTTTGCTGTTCAACACAGTGTTATGGCGCGGCCTGCGTTTAAGCGCTGGTGGACTAAGTTCGTTCCTCAGCCGATTGAACGAAGTACCTATGTCTTATTAGCGAGCCTCTGCCTGATCCTGCTTTTCTGGTATTGGCAGCCCATGGGTGGAGTGATCTGGGAAGCGAAATCGGCAAGCCTATCACTTTTACTCCAAATACTTTGTCTACTGGGTTTTGGTGTTGTATTAATCAGCACTTTTCTGATCAATCACTTTGATTTGTTTGGCTTGCGCCAGGTGTGGTTTTATGCTTCGGGAATAGAATATCAAGACCTTCCTTTCCGAACACCTTTCTTTTACAAGTATGTTCGCCATCCGCTATACCTTGGTTTTATGATTGCTTTCTGGGCAACACCATTGATGACGGCCGCTCATTTATTTTTTGCCGTGATGACGACAGTATATATGCTCACTGCAATACGGTTTGAGGAAAATGACCTCGTGAAGCATTTTGGTGTAAAGTATTTGGAGTACAAAAAATCGGCACCGATGCTGATCCCCTTTACAAAAGCATCGCAAGCAAAAGAGAAGAATGAGGCTTCCATGATTACAGACGGAGAAATAACACCGTAGAATTAGTCATGATAAATGAAAGCGAGAACAAAATGCATTCTTGTACTCCTGGCTTTCCTGAGTGATGCCAGTATAGGCTACTCACGCCCTACAAACCAAAAATACATGATCAAAATAAAAAATGTTGTTGCAATATGCCTGATGCTTCAGACGCAAAGGATTGCCGCTCAAACGGATTCCATGAGTCACAAACTGGAGCTTAGCGGCGTTGTTATTTTAACGTCTAACGGCATTTCCCAAATACCGGCGTATTCTTTAGACGAGCCTGCTATATCGGCCTTTTTTTTCTTAAAACTAAAAAGATTTAGTTACGAGCCGGATATAAATTACGGTATTAACGGCAGACCCTGGGGTATGGGAAACTCTTTCATGTATTTGGTTACAGACAAAAAGAAACTAAAGTTCAAATCGGGTTTAGCCCTCGGTCTTGCGTTTTCGTACCCCGAAGTACTACAAGGCGGAGAAATGGTCAAAATAAATAAGTCTGAACGATACTTAATTGCTAAACTCATTCCATCGTATTTGATTTCAAAAAAAACTACGCTCAGTTTAATTTACTGGAATGCCAAGAATCTTGAACAAAAATCAATAAACTCGATCAACTTTTTATCCGCTGTTTTAAACATTTCAAACGTTTTTGTAGGCCAAAGGATGTATTGCAGTATTTCGCCCCAGATTTTTTATTTGGATGTTGATGGGGAGGATGGTTTATTTTTTTCCCCAACGGCGGCATTTGGAATTAAAAAAATTCCCTTGTATTTAACAAGTCAGATTAACACGACCTTATATTCGAATATGACTTCAGACCCTGGTTTTAAATGGAACCTGTCACTAAATTATAAATTCCCTTTCTCCAAATGAATTTTCCATATGTTGGATATTGTTGCACACATCCGATTTTCCTTCAACGCTATATCCCGCCACGTTTAGCTCGAGCTATAAATCAAGTATGAATAGAGAAATATGATCAAACAAAAGGCAGGGAGAACTACGCCAGGCGACTGCATTCATTTGAATATTAATTTAACTAGCTTTGGATTAGTCACCAATAAAGCGATAATGAAAAGAAGAACGTTCGTCAAACAAACTGCTCTTGGGCTAGCAGGTACAGGCTTTTCCTCAGTTTTTCCGCGAACAGCCATTTCCAGAACTGTAGCCCCTTCTGATAAAATTAATATAGCATTGATTGGAACACGAAACATGGGCTTCGGCATACTAAAGAATGCGCTGAGTTTCCCTGATGTTAACTGCGTTGCGATGTGTGATATCGATTCAAACCTTCTGAATGAACGCGCTCAGGAAGTAACAAAGAATTTTCAGTTTAAACCTAAATTATATAAAGACTTCAGGAAACTGCTCGAAAACAGAAATATTGATGCGGTTATTGTAGGTACGCCCGACCACTGGCACTGCCTGAATACAATCTATGCCTGCCAGGCAGATAAAGATGTATATGTCGAAAAACCGATGGCAAATACCATAGGCGAGTGCAACATTATGCTTAGGGCTGCAAAGCGATACAAGCGCATCATTCAGGTTGGACAACAACAACGAAGCGCCCCGATATTTCAAAAAGCGATGGAACTCATTAAGGGAGGAGAACTTGGAAAGCTGCGCAAAGTAAACATTTGGGCAAACTTTAAGTACGGAGTAGGTCCGCAGGTGGTGCCTGATACGCCGGTGCCCCCTGGAGTTGACTTTGACATGTGGCTCGGCCCGGCACCGCTAAGAAGCTTTAATCCCAACCGCTTTCACGGAAATTGGAGACATTTCTGGGATTACGGAGGTGGTTTAATGTCTGACTGGGGAGTACATCTGATAGACATGGCGTTGTGGTCGAGAGAGATCGTTGAAGGGCCGAAAGAAGCGCTTACTTTTGGAACAAACTCCAGCTCCGAAGTAAGGATGCGTGAAACGTTCGATACCATGTCGATTACCTATCCAAAAAATGATTTTGTTATCAATTACGATCTCACTGCCGGTGTGGAGCGAGGTCCGTATGACAAACCTTATGGGCTTGCTTTTATAGGAGATAACGCCACTTTAGTAGTGAACCGCGAGTATCTTGAGGTTTTCCCGGAGTGGGATGGGGAAAAGAAAGTCCGAAAGGCCTCCACGTTTAAAATGACCGGACAGGATGAGGGCCATCGCTTACATACACGAAATTTTCTTGACTGTATAAAATCAAGAAGCACCCCTAATTGCCCACCAGAGTATGGACGGGCTGCAGCCTTACACGTTCATACTGCAAACATTTCTGCCAGAATAGGTCAGCCTCATTTGCTGTGGAATGATCAGAAAAACGAGTTCACGAACAGTGCGGAAGCCAATGCCTTGATTACTCCGCATTACAGAAGCCCATGGACGCTTCCTTCGATATAAATTTATGTCAATATCAAGACGATTTCATTACTTAAGATTTGTTTCCTATTGTATTTTGAACTTCTCTGAGACGGTAACCCGCTCCCAATTGTCTGTTCTGAACGGAACTGTTGGCAAACCTTCTGTATTGTAAAGGTTATTGTCGCTAAGATCATCAAACCATCCAAACCGAACCGCTATCGGAGCTGTAACATCATCCGCATAAACGATTACTTTATTACCCTGTAAATATGCCTTCGCATAACAATATTTTTGGTCAGCGCCTGAAATTTCAAAACCTTTCAGATATCCATATTTATCTTTAGTCATCAATCCGGACCCGATGTTAGTAAACGAAATAGTGACTTTGTTTCCCTCAGTTTTCATCGACTGATACATTGGGCCGCTGCCAACTGTATTTTTTTTGTAAGTTCCGCTAAGCGCAGCCAGAGCAAGGCGAAGACCTACATCTTGCTTGTTGCGTGGATGGATGTCTTTTACTTCTCCAACATCCGATGTTACAGCCATGCCCGTATTGGGAAGTGAGAGTGTAAGCGTCTGTGCTTCGCGAAGTTCGGCCCACCGGTATCCTGATTGTTTATCGCTGCTGCCACCCGCATCAAAACTAGCCAGTTGCACAAAATAAAAGGGAAAATCTCCTTGTTTCCATTGCTTGCGCCAGTCGTTGATCATTAATGGAAAGGATTGGCGGTATTGCCAGGCCCGGCCTGCATTTGATTCGCCCTGATACCATATTGCTCCCTGAATCGCAAATGGAATAAGTGGGTACAACATGGCATTGTATAACAAAGAAGGGTATTCATTGGGACCAAGAGTCAAAGCCGATATATCTTTTGCTAATGTGGCTGATTTTATCCTTGCCAGTGAGTCCATGTTTAACGAAGGCATAGAAGCGATCATGCTTTTAAATTCTTCGCTACCTTGAAATGCTTCCCGACTGGTCCATGTCTCAATATGTGTGCCTCCCCAGGAAGTATTTATCAAGCCGATCGGAACTTTCAACTCCTGATATAACTTACGGGCAAAGAAGTATGCTACTGCAGAAAACTTTCCCGCATTTCTAGGTTCAGCCACTTCCCAGCTTCCACCCTTAATGTCTTTTTGAGGCATGCTGCTTACTGCTTTAGTTACCGTGATGTGCCTTATTTGCGGGTAATTTGCATTCGAAATTTCCTGATTAGCGTTATTAGAAGCGCTTAATGGCCATTCCATATTAGATTGCCCGCTACAGATCCAAACTTCTCCAATCAATACATTTGAAAACGTAATGGTATTATTCGCTTGAATAGTTAGGGAGAACGGTCCGCCTGCATTCTCAGGCGAGAGCTTAACCATCCAATTGCCTTTTCGATCGGCTTTAACAGTCTTCTTTTGCGTATTTAATGATACCACGATGGTTTCATTTGCTTTTGCCCAACCCCAAACGGGAATTGGTTTGTTGCGCTGAAGTACCATATCATTGCCAAAAATCCCTGGCATGGTAACATTAGCGTTTGCACCAAGAAATGCAAATAACGCAATCAGGAAAGAGTAAATTAGTTTCATTGATTAGGATTTATGGTGAATACTTCACACGGTATATTTGATAATTGATCATTGATTAGTTCAAAGGCGGACGGTTGGTTCCGTTTAATTTCGCTGATGCTACATCGATATTATTATTATTGTTGTACTTTAACAAAGCTATCAATATTCATCTTTTTTCTGTAAAGTATCAGTAGCAAGCGTCCTTACAACATACCCGCCGGAATCTATTCTGGTTTTAGGAAACATCCCTTCCAACACAGACCAGTATCTTCGGTTAACCTGCGTTTGATACAGATATAGAAATCTCAACTGCTTTAGTCCTTGCAACTGCTTTAGGCCCTCTTCAGTAACCTTTGTCCCAACCAAATTGAGTGTATTCAACCGAGATAAGGTTTTGAGCGAAGCTAAACCCTGGTCTGTTATTAACGTATTATTTAAGTGCAGAACGGTAAGTCCGGTACACTGGCCTATAATTGTAAGAGATGCATCAGTTACAGGTGCACGGCCAAGTTTTAACCATATTAATTGTTCTTTTAATGGGAGCAATAAACGTAAGTCCGCATCCGTAATTTCGGTAGATGTAACAAAACTAGCCATCAGGTAATTACTGTTTTTGGCCACTGGCAATATGACAACGCCTCTGGCATCTAAAGCGGTAAGTAACTTATTATCGGCAGCTTCAACGGTTTTTTGGGGAATAGTTGCGAGCGCTTCCTTTTTCGGTGCAGCACTTTGTAAAGCGAGTAGATACAAGTTAATTTTTTCGGTTTGTGGTAAGTCTTTGACTTTCTTATCAAAACTTGCTCCCTGATCAATCCACCAGGCAATCATGGCGATTTGCTTTTCGTCCAACTGTGGTTTTTCTTTCGGAGCCATATGCTTTTTGTCTTCAGCGGGAAGAAGCAAGCGTTTTACTAATTCACTCTCATCGGCTTTGCCAGGCACAATATTTACACCTTTCTTTCCGCCTTTCATTAAAGATGCTGGGCTATCCATGCGAAAACCGCCTTTTTGCTTATTAGGGCCGTGGCAGCCATAGCATTTTGTTGTCAGCATAGGCTGGATCACGGCTGCGTAAGCGTTGGCCTCCTGTACATTGGCAATTGGCTTTATTATACCCGACGTATCAGCAGAAGCTGTGAGCGAAAAACTCAGGTAATCGGCACCATGGGTTAATGAGCCCCCCAAATGGCCTGTAACACCAATTAAAATAAATAAAGCGAGACCTAATACTTTTTGAGATATTTTGAAGGTCGAATAAGCAACCTGTACATACAGAAAAACAGAAACGGCTAATACACCCAATCCCATCCACATGTGCCAATCGATCAGATCGCCATCGTAATCGCCACTGTTGGACAACAAATACCCGGTAACACAAGCTGCAAATGCAGATAAAACTCCGAACAGAACGACCACTTTTAACAAGGGCAGAGAAATTGAATACTGTTCTTTCTCAGATAACCAGATAAGTAAAATTGCAACGAATAAGACGCCAATGGGTAAATGAACTAATACGGGATGAAAACGGCCTGGAAATTCTATTAGGGAAGATAACACGATAAGGATTAATTAAGAACTGTAACGATTGCGAAGAAGCTTAAGCATGTGTACGTTAATTGCCCACTGATCTGCCAGCGGCTGGCGGGTATAAGGCATCGCCGGCATATAGTCGACCGGACCGAATTCAGTTAGAAAAGTAATGCCTTTGCCATCCTTTCTTTTCATCTCCACTACTTTATCCCACCAGGCAAAATGCGCTTTAACGGCATGTTCCCATTCGGGCGCACGCGGATCATTCACCTGAGGTCCCTCTGCATGACCAATTCTTGCATGAATGTGATCGGTTCGGCTAAGTGCGAGATTGACTGTATCAGCCTGGTCAGCTAAAAAAGACTCGCTTACAGTACACCAGTGCGACAAGTCGGCTGTTAGCCTCAATTCCGGATTTTTAAGAATGAATTCTTTTGCCACAGGTGCAGAATATAACATTCTCGACCGGTGGGTTTCATGACAGATGAGTAAACCTGATTGTTTAGCAACAGAAGTTGTAAGATCAATAAAGCGTTTATTCTCCTCAAAACTAAAATAATCCCGACCAGAGTGACAATTAATATATAAAGGTTTTTGATTCTTGTTAAAGGCTGTGGCATTCAGAGCTCCGCTAAAACTCTCCAGATGCTCTTTAGCGTTGCTTTGGTTTCCTCCACATAAAAAACCAACGTCTAAACTGTATTTCGTTAGTGCCGTAAAAAGCTCATTTTGCTTACCTATACTTCCTGGCCACCAAACCTCAATGCCATCATAACCCTCTTTCTTAACTTTGTCGCAGAAGCTATCCATACTTCCGTCAAAGCCCCAATTAGTAGCCAATATTTTCAGATCAAAATTCTTATCAGGAATGAATTCAGGCTTAGAATCTTCTGCAAGTACGTCGAGTTTAGCGAGCAGCAAGCTTGTGCTTGCTGCAAGGCTTGTTTTAAGAAAAGTTCTCCTGCTGTCGGGTTTAGTCATTAATTAGTTGTGTTAATTTAACTGACAATGTCTTGTATTACTTTTCCGGAAACATCCGTCAATCTGAACGGCCTTCCCTGGAAATCAAATATAAATTTCTCATGATCAAAACCCAATTGGTTCAGCACAGTAGCTTGAATGTCGTGAGGAGTTACTTTTCCATTAATCGTGTAATACCCAATTTCGTCTGTTTCACCATAGGTAACACCTTTTCGGATGCCGCCACCAGCCATCCACATGGTGCTTGCTTCCACATGATGGTCCCTCCCCTTAAATGGGTTAGGTTTCCCGTCACGGTTCTCCATCATTGGTGTTCTGCCAAATTCTCCTCCCCAAACCACCAGCGTATCTTCCAGTAAGCCTCTTTGTTTCAGATCTAAAATTAAAGCTGTTATGGGCTTATCAACTTCGCGGGCTTTGTTAACCAAGCCAACATCAATAGACAAATTTGAAGCTGTTCCGTGTGTATCCCAACCCCAATCATAAAGCTGCACAAAACGAACGCCTTTTTCTACTAATTTCCGCGCCAGCAAAACATTATTTGCAAAACAGGCTTTACCGGGCTGAGTGCCATACATCTCATGGATATATTGAGGCTCATCATTAATATTCATTACTTCAGGAACTGAGATCTGCATTTTATACGCCATCTCATATTGAGATACGCGGGAAAGGATTTCCGGATCTGCGTACTCCTTGTACTCTTCTTCGTTTACCTGATTGATCGCATTGATGGAGGCTTTGCGTAAATCGCGATCCATTCCCTCCGGATCTTTTATGAACAATACTGGCTCACCTTCGCTTCGGCATTGAACGCCCTGGTAAACTGAAGGCAGGAAGCCACTGCCCCAAACGCTTTTTCCTGCATCGGGAAATTTACCACCCGAAGTAAGCACTACGAAGCCGGGTAAATTTTGATTTTCGGTTCCTAATCCGTAAGTCACCCAGGCACCCATACTCGGCCGACCTAAACGCGCTCCGCCAGTTTGCATAAGCAATTGAGCTGGTCCGTGGTTAAACTGATCCGTAGTTACCCCCTTTAAGATACTTACTTCATCAACAATGGTCGAAAAGTGCGGCAATAATTCGCTTACCCAGGTTCGGCTTTCGCCATACTGTGCAAATTTTGCCTGCGGCCCCATCATTTTAGGCACACCCTGAATAAAGGCGAAGCGCTTCCCTTCTAACAAGGACTTCGGACAAAGTTGTCCGTCAAGTTTCATTAGCTCCGGCTTGTAATCGAAAAGCTCCAGTTGCGATGGCGCACCAGCCATGTGTAAATAAATGACGCTTTTGGCCCTTCCGGGAAACATAGGCATTTTGGGTGCCAGCGGGTGTGCCGGATCGAAGGCATTGGGATTAGAAGATTCGCTGGCGCCAAAGCCACAGCTCCCGATTAGAGAACCCAAAGCCAGCGCCCCAAAACCCATCGCACTTTCTTTCAGAAAATGTCGCCTTGTTACTTGCCGTATTGCTGCAGCTTGTGCCTCTTCTACCAGCCGCTGATTATAAAGTTCGTTCCTGGTCATTCAATTATCTCCATCTACTATCTTGAATTTACCTTGCTGGTAAAATCCCTAATTTTTTGTGATCAATTCATCCAGATTAAGCATCGCGTTAGCAACCACTGTAAGTGCAGCAAGTTCAGGAGCTACACTTACTTTTTTAGTTCCCATCATTTCTGCGGCTTTGCCAGGATCTTTGCGATACTTCTGGAAAGCGTTTTGATACAAGTGTTCCAGGATGTTCAGCTTCTTCGCTGAAATAGGCTTCAGCATCATAATCTCATATCCTTTACTTATTTGTGATTTTACGTCATTTTTCTTAATCGCTTCATGCTGCATCCGGTAAGCAAAACTTCTTGAAGCCTCGATAAATACTGAATCGTTAAGTGTAACTAAAGCTTGTAAGGGTGTATTGGTTCTTATCCTTCTGGAAGTACAAACTTCACGCCCGGCACCATCAAATGTGATCATTGTTGGATAAGGCGCAGTGCGTTTCCAGTAGGTGTAAACGGCACGCCGGTGCGCATCATCGCCTTGACTAGGTTTCCAGGTTTGACCATTCCATGGCGACATCCATATTCCTTCCGGCTGCCATGGCATCACTCCGGGACCATACATTTTCAATTTTAATAAACCACTCACCGCAAGTGCCTGATCTCTGACCTGTTCACCAGTAAGGCGCACACGCGGGCCTCTTGCAAGAAATTTATTGTAAGGGTCTTTTTCTATTAACCCGGGTCTTACTTTGCTATCCTGCTGATACGTGGCAGACATGACCATTTCCTTAAGTAATTTTTTAACACTCCAATTATAATCATTCATGAATTTATATGAAAGATAATCAAGCAGCTCCTTATTACTTGGTGACATGCCCTGCGTCCCCATATCCTCTAGTGTCTCCACCAAACCAACGCCGTAAACCTGCTCCCACAAGCGATTCACCATGGTTCTCGCCGTAAGCGGATTATCTTTACTGGTAAGCCACATGGCTAAGCCCAGACGGTTACGCGGAGCATTTCTCGGAAATGGATTTAAAGATTCAGGAACATCCGGCTTTACTTCTTTTCCTTTTACAAGCCAGTTTCCTCGTTCAAATATATTAGTGGTACGCTGCATATCAGCTGGGTTATCCAACATTATTGGCGTCCCTTCGACTTTCAGTTTTAACAATTGCCAAAAGGTTTTTTCCATACGGGCATAGCCTTCGAGACCTTTACCGGGCAAGGGCTGGGTAAAATGAAACCAGTCGAAAGTTAAACCGTTTTCATTAAGTTTTAGGTTCGGATTGCTGTAGCTGAAAAATAAATCATGCACACCGGCCGCTTGCGGAAAATCTACCTGCGCAATCGTCCACTCTTTTACCGGAGATATGCTTATGGTTGTTAGTACAGGTCCGTTAGGTTTATCTAAGCGAATTGTCCATTTCCCTCCCACTTGAGAACTATTGTAACGATAAATGAGCCGGCTTTTCTGTTCCAGATTAACACCTTTTAATCTGGCCGAACCATTATTGCGAAAACCGAGATATTTGGTATCCAAAAGTGCGCTGTTTATTAGCTGATCTGCTTGTATAGAATTTATGGCTGGCTGCCAGGTTTTAAGTAAGAGCCGGGTTTGTTTGGCTTGCAACGGATACCCGTTTTTTCTTAGCCAATTGGTAACATATTCCACCTTAGAACTATCCTTAGACGAATAATGTCGTAACACGGGGTATTCGGCGTAGGTGTCTTCGTCGCGGGAGTTGTTAAAAAAAGCCAGGAATTTATAATAATCCTCATGTTTAAATGGATCATAAGGATGGCTATGGCACTGCACACAGGCAAACGTAGTACTTAACACACCATCCCAGGTTGCACTCACGCGATCCATCGCGGCCGCCGTTCTAAACTCTTCATTATCGGTACCGCCTTCGTCATTAGTCATGGTGTTGCGATGAAAAGCGGTAGCGATATACTGCATCTCGGTAGGATTTTCCATTAAATCGCCCGCCAGTTGTTCGGCTAAAAACTGATCGTAAGGCTTATCACTATTAAATGCATGAATCAACCAATCTCTATATCTCCAGATGTTTCTGCTATCATCGCGTTCGTATCCTTTTGTATCAGCATACCGGGCCAGATCAAGCCACAGCGAAGTCCACTTCTCTCCAAACTGCGGCGATGCCAGCAACGAATTGACTGCTTGCTCATATGCATTATCATCGGTACTGCTTAAAAATTGCTTACCAAGATCAGCAGATGGCGGAAGACCGGTCAGATCCAGACTGAGCCGTCTTAGCAAAGTAGCTTTATCGGCCTGTGGGGATGGCTCAAGGACTTCCCTTTTTAATCGGTCGTAAATAAAATAGTCGATATCATTTTTTGCCCATTCCAGATCCGGGGCACGGAACAAGCCCCATAAAGAAGCCTTTGGTTTAGGTACTTCAACGGGTTGAACAGGAATATAGGCCCAGTGCTCGCCCCATGTTGCACCCTGTTTTATCCAGGTGCTTAACAAATCTATCGCATCCTTACTTAAAGGTGGGTGCTTATAAGGCATCCGCTCTTCCGGGTCTTTTTCCTTTAACCTGCGAATCATTTCGCTGGCGCCCGGATCTCCCGGAATGATGGCCGGTTTCCCCGACTCCGTTTTTGCGAGGGCTTCTTCCCGGAATAAAACACTAAAACCGCCACGCTGCTTAACTCCGCCGTGGCAGCTTATGCAGTTTTTATTTAAGATGGGCTTAACCTGGGTACTGAAATCAACGGTATTGTCACCAAAGCTGGAAACAAGTATAAAAACCACTATAATTAAAGCTATAGCTGAAATAAGGACCTTTTTATTTTTCCAAAGCTGCATGATTGTTGGTTTGGAGTTTCGTTTCTAATTTAGCTATTACCAGGGATAAAATAACAATTAGTTTAGTGCCGTGAAAAACAACCAAAGCGGGAATGATTAAAAGGATAACGTTATTAAGTCTTACAGGGAAGACTTAAACTTGATGTATGGATTTATCGACCCTTTTGAAACTTAAACTAATTAGTAAACCCATGAGTGGTCGACCACTCACTTTTACTCCATTAAAGTTTGATGCTGCGACATGCAGAATGGGGAAATGTTCCTTTTTGTGCCAACGGGGTCAAAGAATACCGGACTTCCCTACGCCTGGAGAACGAGTAAAAACTTCCACTTTTCAATTCTTCCAACAGGTATTTTGGCACGGTTTACTGGATTGGAGCACATAGGGAACTATAAACCTAAGTCGAGTGTGCGGTACTTGTTAAATTTTTATGCCCAGCGAAGCGGAAAAAGTCCTGCCGTCCGAAGGCCAGATACCGGGGCCGGGGTAAAACTGCGGTCTTTTGGTAAAATATTGCCTATCAAAAGCATTGTTCAAATTCAGCCTTAATTGAAAACGGCGGGTTAAACTGATTTTGCTATTAAAATCGAAAAGATGATAAGCCGGCACAAGACCGGCTGAACCGCTGGCGGTAGGCGTTACTGAATTGAAGGCATCGGCGAAAGACTTGGCAGTATAGCTGTAAAGGCCACTTAAACTGACCTGTTTAATTTTAAAGGTAATTCCGTTCCGGCTTTGCCACTCTGGCACACTTTCCACCTTATTGCCGTTTATGGGAATATTGGCAGTGCCTGAACGCACCACGGCATCCCGATATTTGGCGTCCATAAAGGCCGTAGCCGTAAAGAGGGTCAGGCTTGAGGTTTTACTTAGCAGGAATTCAGCCTGGGTAAACAGTTCAAGGCCGCTGGTCATCGAATGGCCGATGTTTGTCCGAAAGATGATTTCTTCTCCCGCAGTGTTTTTTTGTGCCAGCGTACCCAGCCGGTTTTTATATAACAACTGGAAGTAGCTCACATCCCAGCTCAACGCTTTCCAGTTTCCCCGAAAGCCTGCTTCTAAGTTGTATCCTTGGGCGTCTTTCAAATTCTTATCAGCGATTTCATAAAGCGAACCAGGAATAATATCCTTAAAAATTACGGGGCGGTATGCTTGTGACCAGCCTGCGTATAAATTCATATTTCCGTTTATCGCATATTGGGAATTCAGCCCGAACAAGGGAAAGCGGTGCTTGATTTTATTGGGGATGGCGTTATCCGGATAGTTCTTAATAACCCCATTCATTTTAGTGTCGCCGATTTCCATTCTTGCTCCTGCACTTACAGAAAACCCGTTGAAAAGTGTGAAGCGGTTCTCTGCGAATACGGCGACATTGGCCGACTTCAGATGCAGGTCTCTTCCGAATCCGGGTGTTACCAGCGAAAGGTCATAGTCTGAACCGGTCGTTCCTTTTCCTAACTGTCTCCGGTGAAGGTCGTTGTTCATATACTGGATACCGGTCACCAGGTTACTGATCTGCTTGAGTAAAGGGTACGAATGGAGCAGCCGGAGTTCAGTCGTATAACTGTTATAATTATCGATATCCACTTGCCGGTTGGCATACTGCTGAGTAGCAGGATCTATAACATCCACGTTGGTAGCTGGTTTATCGAACATGACACTGTTGCGTTCTCCTAAAACCGCCGAGCTGGTCAGCCGTACCTGGGTATTGGCACCTGTTTTCCAATCCAGGGTTAAAGACGGGACATGAATTTTAGGGCTATAGTAATTTCGTGAACGGGTAGCCAATTGCGGGTTATTTTGAAACATGGCATCGGTAAGTGGCCCGGCCAGATGGATGGTATAATCAGAACGTGTCCATTCTGCTTTTAACAGTATATTTTTGTTCGCATGGTAGAACATAGAAACATTCTGTGCATTGCTTTTGGAATCACCGTTATCCCGGTAGCCCTTTACTGATTTATTATTGAACCAGGCATAATAGCTAAACTTGCCCTTGGTTCCGCTTAAAGAATTAAATGTGCTAAGCAGTCCGTACGATCCGGCAGTATTGATGCTCTCGAAAGCCAAGGTTTTGGTAGAATCCGGCTGTTTGCTGACATAATTCAGCATGCCTCCAAACTGGGCACCGTACTGAAGGGAGCCGGTACCCCGGACCAGTTCTATTTTATCAACGGCTTCCAGGGGGATATTGTAATGGCTGGCCGGATATCCGTAGATATCGGAATTGGTCATGATGCCGTCTTTACGGATATTGAACTCCCACCCCCGGTGCGGATCAAGGCCCCGGGTAGAAATATTCAGCTGATTTCCCGTTCCATCCATGTCGTAGATAAATACACCTGGGATCTTGGCAAAAATCTGCCTGCCGTATTTTTCGGAGAGCGAAGCATCTTTTGAAGAAAGGCTGATCACTTCATTTTTCTTTCCAGAATAAATAAACATGCCTTTGACCGAATCCATCCGGGCAATGTCCCGTTGTTTATGGATGCTATTAACGGTTACTTCATCAAGTGTCCGTGAAGTATCTTTGACACCCCTTTGGGCGATGGCTGGAAATAAGGTAGCTGCAAATAGGACTGTTAGTAATAGTCTCATAGCTCTAAATAGGTAACAGTCCGTTGATCAAATAGCCTGCAAATATAAGGAAAAGAAAAGCTGGTTATTAGTTTATAAGGCACTTAGTGGAGCCGGAAAGGAATGGGAGGCTGGGCAATTCTGGTGACTACTATTACTTTGAAACGCTTAGCAGAACGGGGTTATCTACAAACAGCCCCACTTTCGTTACGAAGGTTGTTCTGTCATGTTTGTAGGTCATTTATCTTGCGTTTAATTTCGCTTCAATATTTTTCAGCAGTTCTAATTGTGTCGCTTGGCTGTCAAACAAAACTTTTATCGGTTCTTCTAAAAGCAAGTCAATTTTCTGGTGTAAACTCCTTACTTCCAATTCCGCTTTCAGATTTATCAGGTAGTCATTCTCACTTCGCTTTCTGTCTTTTTCTTCTTTCCGATTTTGGCTCATCATAATTATTGGTGCTTGCAAGGCAGCGATTGCAGATAAAACCAAATTCATAAGGATGAAAGGATACGGGTCAAAGACCTCTCGATTTGGTGCAAGTGTGTTGAACAAAATCCAGGCGGAAAGAATAACTGAAAAGGAAATAATAAATTTCCAGCTACCACCGAAACTCGCAACCTTGTCAGAAATGGTTTGTCCTCTGCTTAAAGTTTCCTTTGGTTGATGTAAAAGATTTTCAACAATGAGCTTTTCTTCTGCAATCGCTTGCTTGACTATTTGTTGAAGTTTGGCAAGTTGTTCGTCTTCTGATTTAACGAAATTTGTTATGTCCATGATTGAAAGTTTATTTAAGAAAGTTTAAGGTGATTAGTAAAATGATGATTAGAATTCCAATCAGTGAAATAACAAACAAGTAGTCAGCAATTGTCTCAAGTCGTTTTTCTCTTTTCAGGTCTGATGTCCTGATAGATGCGAACGAAAAAATACACGAAAAAGTCAGCAACACCGCAAAGCTAGAAGTCAACTCGTCAATGATGTGTGTTTCTGTCTTGCTGGCAATATGCAACGATGTAATTACGAAAAGGCAAAATCCTAATAGGTTAGCAGAAGTGTTTAATATGTGTTGGGATGTATTATTTGCCATCTGTCAAAGTTAAATTTAATGTAGTCAGTCAGTTGTTTATTCTCAGTCCATCGGAGTTGGCATGGTCGACAAAGGGCGGCATTTTTTATTGAGCAGCGAAGAAATTATTTGATACTGAATTTTATTTCATTTAAAGTAGGTTTACAGTCGCTCTCTCTAAGCAAAAAAATGAGGCCGTCTCAAATTGTATTCTGGACGGCCTTTTTGGTAAAAACAAAAATCGTCGCCTTGTCGGAACAAATTTCTATAGCTCCTCCAGCTTGGTGACCTGATCAGGTATTGCCAAAATAAAGTCAAATTGACCGCTCGTCGACCGCTAATTGACCGCTCAAACAACACTTTTGACCGCTCAGATACCGCTCAGATACCGCTCGTTGACCGCTCTTTGACCGCTGTACCAAGGGTCTAGAAACGGTGTAGAAAATGTCTAGAACCACTCGTCTGTCGGCGAAGCTGACAGTTTGACGCGGCTTAAATCAGTAGATTAGTTTCAAATTGAATCGGAGATGCCCATTTGAGACCGTTTCATTTTTTGTTTAATATTAATGGGAATTACAATCTAATACTTACTTTTTTACCTGTTCTTACCGCTAAATATATCGCGTCAATAATTTTCAAATCTTTCAGGCCTTCCTCACCGTCAACCGGAACTATAGGTTTTTTTCCTTCCAAAAGAATGCCGGCCATTTCATCCATTTGCACTGTTTGGTGTGTTACATGCGACTGATTCAATTCACCCTTGTTGGTACGCCCCCGGATAGGACCGTAACCCGTAGAAGGCTGTAGTTCTGCGAAGCCTTTTTCTGCAGTTAGGAAAAAACGATCCAGGTAATTCATATTATATGTTGATAAACAGGATGCCACTGCTCCACCAGGAAATCCCATCTGAAATTGTATAGTTTCGTCAACCCCTTCCTTGAATTTCTCCAAATTAGTTTTGGTTTCCTGCGCTGTAACCCATATAGGATCTTCGCCAATCATATATCTTGAGCCATTGATTGCATAAATTCCAATGTCCATCATTGATCCCCCGCCGGCCAGCTGCTTATTCAAACGCCATTGGCTTGGATCGCCGATTTTGAAGCCGCAGAGTCCCTGGAAAAACATAACTTTTCCTAAATCGCCTTCATTTCTCATTCTGATTATTTCCAGTGTCTTTGGTTCGAAGTGCATGCGGTATCCAACAAGCAATTTGACATTGGCTTTTTTGCAGGCTGCAATCATTTCTGTTCCTTCCTTCGCATTTAGAGCCATTGGTTTTTCGCAAATAACGTGTTTACCGGCCTTCGCAACCCGTATCACCTGGTCGTGATGCAAAGCGTTAGGGGTAATTACGTATACGGCATCTATATCCGGATTATCTTTAATGCGGTCGAAATTTTCATAATTGTAGCAATTCGCGGATGGAATTTTATATTTCTCCTGCCAGTCTTTTATCTTCGAGGGTGTACCACTAATAAGGCCGGTTATCCGCGCTCGCTTACAGTTTTTCATTGCTTCGGCCACACGGTTGCCGTAGCTACCTAAACCCATAATTGCTACTCTGAGGACTGGACCATCGTCAACCGGTTTGTAGATATTCTTGCTGTTTGCCAAAGCTTCCCAGGGAAGATATAAGGCAAAAGCTGTACCGGTAAGTTTCTGTAAAAAATTGCGACGTGAATTCATTGCTGCTTTTTTTAAGTTTGGTCTATATTAACTTATTCTGACGTATTTGTTCCATTTTCAGCTCTTTTTCTTTAGTGTAGCAAGGTAATCGATCAGATCGGCAAGCTCCTGCTTGGTTAAGCTGTTATGCATCCCTTCGGGCATCATTGATTCAGGTAAATTCTTAATAGTTTTGACGTTAGTGGTTTTAATTTTTTGAATTATCCCTGCCGGATATTTTACCTCGATTTCATCTTCTGTTCTGCTAGTTATAATTCCTATGAGGTTTGATCCGTCTTTCATATCAATCTGCCAGGTCTCATAGCCAAAATTGATACCTGCCGAAGGTCTGACAATAGCATCAAGCAGTCCTTCCCTTGGAAGCTTAGAGCCAATCTCTGTGAGCTTGGGGCCAAAATCGAAGCCTTCGCCGTTGATCTGATGACAAACGAAACAAGATCTTTTAAATACTGCTGCACCGTTCTTATTATTGCTGGTCATAGCTAATAATTCACTTAAGCTTGGGATTTGCTTTTGGCCGGCAACTTTCAGACTTCCCGGTAAAAATGTCAACCCTTCAGCATAAACTGCTTTCCGTCGGGATGCTTTTAAGCCGTCTACAATAAAAGGTATTAGTTCAGTCTGAACTTTTGTTTTACGAAGCAGTTCTAACGCCCTGTCTTCGCCACTCTGGCTTTTCCCAATCATTTGAGCAGATTTTTGGCGGACAGAATTACTCCGGGATTCGTCGGACATTACATGCTCTAACATATCAATCGCATCTTTATTACCCAAGCTTCCCAATACTGTTAGTGCAGCATTTATCTTTTCAGCATCGTTATTCATGAGAACATCCTGAAATACCTGTCCTTGATTGAATTCAAACACTAATCGGGCTGCATTAATACCTATTGGCTCGTTTGCTTTCGCTATTGCCAGGTCAAGCAGTTTAGGGGTTTCACTTTTTAGCTGGTGCTTCCTGATCATGTCTATATATTCTGCTTTACCTGAAAGCGAGATTAAAACATCCTTTATAGCTTTGATCGCTATAGCGGATTGACGAACATCTTCCGGACTAAGGTGATGTAATGCCAATCTGTTCATTTCTATATCGTTACTGGAGTTTTTTTCTATCATCTCAAGCAAAAACTTCGATTTCCCGGAACCGGTATTAAAGTCGAATGCACGGAAATACCTTAATCTTGTTTTAATGTCTGCTCCCTGATCGGAAGCAAGTTTTGCAAGAAAAGGCAGTGCTTTATCTGTCCGTGCTCGCCAGATAATATCCCTACCACCAGCACTTAACAATGGGTTTGTTACGATTTTCAAATATTCTGAAAAGAAACTGTCCCACTGTCTATCTGCCCCAATCCCCAGGGCCTCTAAATACCAGCGGTCTTTGCCATTGTTCTGTACAGCGAGCGCGGCCCAAAGCTTCGCAGCATCCGGTGATTGAATGTGTCTAAGTGCTATCGCGCATTCCCTGCGCACCTGAGGATCTTTATCCTTTACTAACTTTCTCACGACTGTAGTAAGGTCGACGCCTACTTGCCGGGCCGCCCTTATTCCGGTTATCCTTAGGTCAGCGTTATCATCATTTAATGCTTCATTTATATATTTTTCGCCTTTTGGCATTTTAGCCAATACCCATAAAGCTCGGGCACGCATACGCGGATTAGGGGCCTTCCGCCATAATTTTTCCAAAGCAGGAACTGCTTTTGCCCCCATTTCATGAAGGGCGATCCAGGCATGTCTCCGAACAGCGAGATTTGGATTTTGCAGAGCTAATATCGCACCGTTTGGTGTATTATAATCTTGTACTGGTACACGATATTCTGAAATTGAAGGCGCAATCCGGTAAATGCGACCACGCTGAAGATCACCAACCCGATGGCCGCCCACACCAGGATCATACCAATCGGCAACAATCAGAGAGCCGTCAGGTGCAATACAAACATCGGCAGGACGAAACCATTGGTCATTAACACCTTTTAAGATATTTACTATTTCAGCCGTATACCCTGCTCCGTCTTTTTTTACAGGATATGAACGAACTACATTTGGTCCTGGATCAGAGTGGATCATTTGATTCTGAAATTGCATAGGCAATAAAGAGCCTTCGTAAATCAACATTCCTGTAGGAGAGCCAGCTCCTGTCTGCAAAAGGTTTGGTACTACTCCCGGGTCGTTAAGATGCCAGTGACGCAAAGGAATGGAATCTTCCAGATTTGTTCGCTTTGCCTGCCAGCCTGCACCAGTCATTTCATCTTTAAACCCATAATTGCCGTATTCCATGACGTAATTAATCCGAACTCCCCTATTCCCATCATCATCATTATCACTTTGCCAAATTCCCCCATAACTATCCACGGCCAGTTCATAGTTATTTCTAAAATTATTTCCAAGACACTCGACATTAGAGCCATCCGGATCGCATCGGAAGATCATTCCTTCACGGTATTTCTTGGGACCTATTTCATCTCCATCCTGGTCTAACACCACCTTATTATTTTTGTCCCGTAGTGTTTTGCCTTCGTTTCCAAAGTTAAAATATAACTTGCCATCAGGGCCAAAAGTAAAAGAATGCATACCATGATCATGTTGCTCGCCACCTATTCCCTGAAATAATATTTCTTTGCGATCCGCTTTGTTATCGCCATTATCATCGTAAAATGCCCAGACATAAGGGCTTTGTGAAACCAGTACCCTGTTCCCTAAAACCGAAATACCTAAAGGAGCATTCACTTCTGGTCCCTGGTAAAAAACGGTGCTGGTTTCCAGGCGTCCGTCTCCATCTTTATCTTCCAATATTAGAATCCGGTCACCCTCCGGCCTTGGTTGATTACTGTTAATTTTAAAACGGTAATTGTAAGCTTCAGTTACCCATACCCTTCCATGCTCGTCAACATCAATATTTGTAGGATTGATTAAAAGGGGTTCAGTGGCCATGGTTTGCACCAGTAAACCCGGCACAACTAAAAGGCCTTTCAAAGCGTTTTCAGCTAATCGTTTTTCGCTTTCAGTAATAAGAGTGTCAATTGTATACACGCTGCTCTGGAGTTGTTTACTCGATGCAGAAGTACAGGCCTTTAGAAATAATAAAATCGGTACCAATGCTACTACAAGCTTTAGAACTTCTAAACATCTCTTCGAATAGTGATCCATTTTCATATGTATATAATTTATTTTTTTTAATCGCAATGAAGCATGTTTGAGTTCATATTGATATTATTATTTGAGAAGCAAGCTACTGCCGGTTTTATCTGAATGTAAGCAATTTTAAAAGTGATAAACCCGTTTGTTTACACACTAGAAATTTAGTAAAAAATTTCTTCAAGTCATTACTGAAGTGATTTTTTTTCTAACTCCCGGTAATTTAAACCGATAGGAATCCATTTCTGCGATCCTGGTGCATAATCCGTTTTCAGTATGCCCAACGGAATCAAAGAAAACAGAGATTGCTGGAAAGTGAAATAATCGTTGATTGGAAATCATCCGGTTTAGAAAAAACCAATTCGGGATAGAAGCTTCACTTTTTTTTAAAATTTAAAACCCCTGACGCCGAATCTTGTTGGAATTATATACATATCTATAATTAAACTATATCTAATTCGAAAAACATGGAAAATAATGGATCAAATGAGAACCGCATGATGACGGGGATGTTCAGGGATCGCCAGAGCGCGGAAGGTGCTTATAACGCATTACACGAACGTGGTTATACTAAAGATGAAGTTAACTTGATGATGTCTGCCGATACACGGAAGAAGCATTTCGAAAACTCAGATACCGACACGGATCTGGGTAATAAAGCGCTTGAGGGTGCTGGAACAGGTTCTGCCATTGGAGGAACAGCAGGTGCAATTATTGGTGCTATAGCAGCGATTGGTACAGCAGTAGCTCTGCCTGGATTGGGATTGGTAATAGCAGGTCCTATCGCAGCAGGACTTGCCGGCGCAGGCGCTGGTGGCTTGACGGGTGGTATTGTTGGAGCATTGGTTGGTTCTGGAATACCAGAAGACAGAGCGAAAGAATACGAGTCTGGTGTGAAAGAAGGCGGAATCGTGATGGGCGTAAACCCAAGAACACAGGAAGATGCAGATTATCTGGAAAACCACTGGAAAAATAATAATGGAGAATATATTCACCGTTAGAATTGATTAAATGAAACAAACGCGGGATAAGAGCCGCGTTTGTTTTTTTAACTTTATCGATCTACAACTAAATCATTCAGTAAATATTTATGAAAAGCTTATTTAAATTGTTTTCTTTTTTTCTTGTGTTTAGCCTGCTGGCCGCTTCTTGCAACAATTCAAATTCTGTAGAGTCTGATACAGATACCACAAATGGAGTTATTGACTCTATGCCAGTGGATACAACAGCTGCTGGAGACACAGCAGTAGTTGTAGATTCAATCCAGTAATCTACATATTAAAACCAATTGAGTTAAAGAGGGTTGCCGAAGCAGTCCTCTTTTTTTATGGTCTATCATCCAAATGTGGACTTTTACTTGCAACCTTCACTTGCCCACTTGTGCATTTAGGAATACTTAAACGCTATCGGATGATGATTTTTCTTGTGCTGGCCCATAAAAATTCGCGCATAAATTCTTAAAATAGCCAGCTCAACAAATAGAAAACTAAGTGACGTAAACAGAATGATTACAATTTCACCGGTTTTTATGTGACTGAACATAAGGTCGATACCGATAAATGTGGGTGTCAAGGGTAAACCTATTAAGCCCAGACAGGCTATCAGAAATACCAATCCAGTTTTCGGCCGCTCATATGTATACCCATGATATGTATCAAGCTTCGTGTCATTATCAATTTGCTTAATTTGCCTAAGGCAGATATATCCTACCAGTGAAGAAAATATTATACCGCTCAGGTAAATAATTACCTGCTGATAGCCGAACTTTTCATTGATCAGATTTATTGAAAGAGTCATCATCAATTGTCCGGCTATTGCGGCAAACCATGCATCGAGTGCTTCCCCCCTCTCGGAAAATGCCCGTATAATTAAAAGTAAACCAACGCTTGAAAAAACAATGGGCAATGCATTAAACAACACAGTTGGAATACCCACTTGATAGAATTTACTGTATAGTCCAAATAGAAATAACAATCCCACTACGATAGACGTCGCTTTAGTATCAATAAAATTCATACTACGTCCTATTTTTTTGAATGGATTCCAAAAAATTCTGTACAATATCCCGTCGAGGTTCCATTCTTTAACTGCCAGAATGTATAGGGCATTTTTAAGCTTGATTACCCCCGGCCTATCCGTTCTGTTCTTACGCGGCTGGAAGCTGAATACCATATCATGAATCAGATAACTCAGAACAGATGGAGATACTAAAAGCTGATACGTTCTTAGAAATGCATTACCGGCAAAATGTATTAAAGCGAGAACGTGAAGCCCAAAAGCTATCTCGATAAACATCAAACCTATCTGTGCAATTGATGCATAAGCTATCTGCGTCTTCACAGATGACTGTACACTGGCAATTGAGGATGCTATCAGGCAAGTGACCAGTCCTATTGCTACTATAAGCCATTTGATAAATTCCTGGCTTTCCCAGTAAGGATAGGTTCTAAGAAGCAGGAAGACGCCAAGGTGTACGGAAAGCGATCCATAGAATATTGCGCTGGATGTGGTCGGACCTTCCATTGCCCGGGGAAGCCATGATGAAAATGGAAATTGAGCGGATTTGGCTGCCGCAGCAATTACAAGCATAATACCTATAAAAAGCCCATAGGTGCCATTAGCCTGTAATTGATTGTTTACCAGATCAACATCGTCGAGTTTAACAAACGTAATATTCTCATACCAAAGATGATGACTCATCCACATCGCAAGTATCAGACAAAGGTCTCCTAACCGATACACAGATATAACTTTAAGGCTATTTCTCACAGGCAAATACCTGTCGCGATAGAATGCGATCAAAAGGAATGAAGCAGCTCCGAGAATTTCCCATCCGACAAAAAGTGTCTCAAAATTCCCGGAGAATATTACAATATTATAGCCCAGGAAAAATGCTAGTACAGTTGAGAAAAAGCGTTTAAACCCTTCCTCCCTGTGCATATAATATTTACTAAAAATGATAACCAGGAAAGTAAGCACCGAACCTATAACAGCAAATATCGCTGCAATACTATCAAAATAAAGTGCTATAAAAATCTCTATTTCATCATTTCTAAATACTGTAAGGTGTTTAATATTAAGTATCTGTGATCCATTAATAATCCAAACAATAACGAAGGCTACAATACTTATTAAATGAAGTGCAGAGGTAGTAATTGCCAGTCCGGAGATGAAACGTTCTTTTAGTTTAGGAAGAAACAGACAGATAATGAAACCTGCGAGTGGGATAAAAATGAACAATTGAAGGATGTGTTCCATATGTTTTAGCTGAGCAGGTAAACGGGTAAATTTTCTTTTGTAGCGTGATGAATATTGTTGGTTTCCATTTCAGGCGCTTGTTCAATAAAGCCGTGGAAATCATCTATAAGTTGGGTCGTTTTCTTCAGCGTATCATACGCGATGAATTCCCCATCCTTGAACCGATGATATTTATGTGTTTCAGGATGGATAGCTACAAGATGTACCCATTCGTTAATAAACCATTCGTACATTTCGGGAACGTCCTGGATCGTCTTTAATACTACCTCTGGAAAATGCTCAACAATAATGAGAAGGCGAACAGGGTCATGAACTTCTATCATCTGAACAGGCAGACCCGGGCGAAGATCGCCATCACTGCTATTTGCAACTCCGATAAGCCCCATCACATTGTGCGGGAGCTTGGTGCCTGCTCCTAATTTATAGTTATCTACCCGTGAGAAATAATATTCCAGATTTATCCCTCCGCAAACAGGCCCCAGAGGTCGCATCACACCGCTTAAAAGTTTCCCTTCCGGATCTGTTCTGTAATCATAAGAATTCAGGAAAGCTCGACGGTCGAGATAAACTCCTTTTGTAAGTTTTCTGCTCCCTACAATACATAGTGTGTTAGTGCCGTGGCCTAGCTCGGGCCGGGGCTCAAACAAAGATACCGACCGGTCTGAAATAGCTTTCCGTATCTTATCTATTGTCATTTTGGAATTGATAGATGCAAAACGCCTTGACCGCTCTTTGGAGTTCAGGTTAAGGGCCTTCTCAAACGACTTCTTGTTGATGTGATGTAATTCCTGGTTTGCCTGGTTTAATACATCATCGTCGAAGAATTGGATTTGGTCAGCAGCAGTATCGTGGAGGCCTCCTAAAAACTGAACTTCTTCGGGGATATTTATCGCGTGTTCAGCTAGAATCAAGCGAACAGATGGATGGTTGGCCATAAAGGCAAAAACCCTGGCGTTCACTGAACCTGGCCGGCCGCTGCATGCACCGCAGTCGTGGGCCCCATGATGAGGATTGTTAGCACTGCTTGATCCATGACCGATTATATAAATTAAAGTTGAGAAATCTTTGATCAGGCCTATTCCTCTTAAATGTCCTTCAACACGTGCTGCCATCTCCGGAACGGTAAAACCAACCTGCAAACCATTTTCTGTATCTCCATTAAAATTCTCAATCGTAAGCTCTGAGCCATTACCCATATGAGCAAAAGCATTAGAAATAGCAGGACTCATTACAGGCCTGAACAAATTTGAAATTAATCGCAGGAAGGCAAAAAATCCTAATGTCATTGAGATTAAAGAGCCTATAAAAAACGAATGGGCTAATTTGGTATAAAGCAACTCATGTTTCCTCTTGCCTTTTACGGCCGACTCTTTAATTAAATATTTTGGGGTAACAGGCGCGGGACATAATTTATCGTAGAACTTTCCATTTTCGGGCTGGAAGTAAAATTCTACTCCAAAAAAGCCCGGTGTTCCCAGAGTCTCACAGTTTTTATCTACGTTTTCGATATGCCGTCTTATCGAACATTCACGCTCATCAATGCAAAATAATGCCTGGAAGCTTTTCCCTTCCGAAACTGTCCGTGCTCTTCCACGATCTGCTTCAATGCCGGCCAGTACACTGTCGTAATAACTCCACTCAAAAGCATCCTGCCAGATTGTAAGAACGGCGTTTAACTCCGTGTGTGGAACAGATGCGAAAAGATCGACGGGCTCAACAGATAGCTTATTTACTAATGGGCTCCAGCTTCCCAATTGGGAATCAAGAATATCAATTTCCATAATCAGTTCAAGCGTGATCAGGTCCTGCAGGGAAATAGCCCTTCTGTCTAGCAGCGAATGGGGCTGGTCTTCGAGAGTCGCAGCCATACCTGACCATCCCGGGTGACCGAATTGCTGATCAAAGAGATACTGCTCATAATAACGTGAATCTCCAACAAGCATTTCAAGGAGCTCAGTCACATTTATATTTTCATCCGCAAGGAGCTTTCGCGCCCTTTCAGTCCTGAAAAAACTGCTTAAACCATTGCGCTCAAGTCCACGGACGGATGCTAAAAACCCTCCGGCTTCAAGAGGAAATTTCCACAAAGCAATTCCCTGGTCAAGATAGCTATTCAGCAATCTGAATAACAATGGGTTCACAAAAAAGCTTAGATCAAGATTGTACTGCCTGCTCCACTCCTTTCGCAAGGCTCCTATTTTTGCGTCGTTATGAAGATCATAATCTTTTTGGATAAGCTTGTTTTTCCACTCATCAAGAGAAGATTCGGGCTTGCGCTGAAGAATGGCTTTCTCCAGGATATCCTTCCTGATTCTCCCATCCTTGTACATTTGCCGGAACTCACTCAATTGCAAAGTAACCTGGTATCCAAAAATTTTCGAAGCTTTAAAAATAGCGTCGTAAAATTTCATGTGCTGAAAAGCATGAAGTGAATTATGATGAATAAAATCCTTTAAAGGAGTTTGTGACGGTAAAAAATGTTTTAGCTGATGGATAGTATGGTTCACATCAAACTCATGCAAAGTTAAATTGCCGGGCTGGTTTATAAGCTGCGTTTCTAAGGTCCCTGTTTCTTTCATTGTTTTAGTGTAAGTCGGCAAACGAAGCACACCAATCATTACCGGTCAAATCCGATAACAGTATGATGCGTTGAATAAGAATTGATACTTGTCTGGAGATTATGCGAAATATTCCGGAGGGGAATAAATTGTCTGACTATATTCGAAAGATGGGAAATTTATACAGTGATTAAAATTTAAGCCTGCTAATACTTTTCGAGCTAAATTTAACTGCGTAGGAATGTGATGGCCCAGAAACTCAATTTTTTCCTTCTGTTCCTTAGATTTTTCAGATTCAGCACTGTTTTCACTGCAATCTATCTTGTCCATCCACGTATAAGCAGACTTGTCGCCAAGGGCCCTGGCTAATATCCGCACGCTTTCACTGGTATACACAAAATAAAGGAGGAAGATTAGCAGATAAACCGATATCTTTTTCACCGTGTAGATTTTATTCTAATTTAAGATTTTTTTTGATACTCTGGGGTACGTTTCGAATGTAACTTCTTGTAACCTTCTCACAAGATTCTCCGTAATAAAATAAATTCCATCCTGATAAATTTAATTTAAGTTTTACGAGAAATCAAAATCGATAACAATGACCTGATCTCCTAAGAATAATTTTAACCTTTAATTGTTGATGATAAATGCTTTCACCGAAATCGGGGAAGCATTTTTTGCTTTAGACGGATTTGAATAGTTCAAGTCGCGTTTTGATTCCTTCCTGCCGACATTTAGGTTGACTCCCCGCTCATGGTTGTTCAGCTTAAACCTGTAGATCAATCGGTTACAATGGAGCATTGGCAAGCATCATTTGCATATCCAAAATATTTTCAAAAATATTTGGCACAGACTCTTAAAAGTCTATCTTTGCAGTCCCTTAACAAATGAAAAACACCGATTATCATTGTTAATTGTTCGGGGTGTAGCGTAGCCCGGTATCGCGCCTGGTTTGGGACCAGGAGGTCGTAGGTTCGAATCCTGCCACCCCGACAAAAGCCAGTTCATCTGGATGCAAAAGCCTCTAAATATGATTATTTAGAGGCTTTTCTGCTTTTAAACAGTTCATATCAATCCGTTTCAATCCATACTATCTGAGAACCATTAGGTGACCTAAATTATTTTTTACCTTAGGTCACCAGAATGGGTTTAATTAATTGATTATAAGATCTATACATCAATATAATTTAAACTCAGATAGATCGAAAAGGATCACTTTTATGTTTTTCTGGTGACCTGTTTGGACTTAAATAGTTCAAATCAGTTTATGTTAAACTTTAAAAGT
>NZ_JBKJUM010000146.1:0-30467 GCF_046590655.1 Daejeonella sp. | reverse complement strand
AGTTTTTGCTTCACACAAGTAAGGCACTTACATTCTGGTTCTTTTTTCGCACAGCTTATTTTATGTTGGCGCATCTTCTCCGGCCAGCGTCTTTTGTCTTTACTCCTTATTCCTTGTTCTAATCTTTACACTAATATTACATGTTGTAACATCTATCGTTATATTTTTGAATATCTCTAAAAACTATACGATGTCAGTAAAAACTAAATGGTCAATAGACCCAACACACTCAGAGGTTCATTTTAAGGTGAAACACCTTGTGATCTCAACAGTAACAGGTACTTTCAAAACATTTGACGGTAGCTTCGAGACTGAAAACGATGATTTTTCAAACGCACAAATTGATTTCTCTTTGGATATCAACAGCATTGACACTAACCAGGAGCAAAGGGATACACACCTTAAATCTTCCGATTTCTTTGATGCAGTGAAGTATCCTAAGTTGGCTTTCAAATCTACTTCTTTTACAAAAAATGGTGATGACTATCTTTTACAGGGAGATTTGACCGTTAAAGAATTAACCAAACCAGTGAAACTTAATGTTGAATATGGTGGAACGGCTACTGATTTTTATGGTAATGAGAAAGCTGGGTTCGAAATTAACGGAAAAATAAGCCGTAAAGAATTTGGTCTGACCTGGGATGCAGTTACCGAAGCAGGTGCCATTGTTGTTGGCGACGAAATTAAATTGAATATCAACGCACAGTTTGCAAAACAAGCATAAATACAATTTAACAGGCTATCTGATTTGCAGATAGCCTGTTAATTACTTCCGGTCGCTCAACCTTAGTTGCCGAATTCTGAGTGGCGCGTCAGCAAACACAATATACAAATCCGTGCTTCCGGCGGGCTCATTTAATACCGCGCGTATCCGTTGCTGTTCAGCCCCTTCAACCTGAAAGGTACCAATCAACTTGCCGTCAGGACTAGCGGTTCGTATTTCTATTTTAGCTTGTTGGGAGATAGGAGTGCGGCCTCGTAAAGCAATAAGTTCTATGTAGCTGACAGAGGTAAGGTCCACATTACTAAATTTTAAAAAAGCATTGGTGCCAGAAACAATAGCCACAGTTTTGTCAGCGTTTAAGCTTACATTTTTCATTTCACTTGCTTCCGCTACAGAAAGCACAGGGCTCCGTAAGACGAGAATTTTTTCAGTAGTCTGGCTAGACATGCCGTTTGCTCCGCGATCTTTATAGGCTGCGCGTAGAATGAAGCTGCCATCAACATTTTCACCCTCCGGCACTACTGTTGTGAAGCTCCCCTGCGCAGGAAGATTTTTAGCACTGCGAGGCGGATAAGCCATACTCAAAATATAATTCGTGATAGTTCTTGCATCATTGTCAGTCATTGTTGGATGAGCAGGCATCATAGTATGCCCCCAGACACCTGACCCACCATTAATAATCTTCTTAATAAGGTTCGACGGCGCTGCAACATCCCCCTTATATTTCTTAGCGATCTCTACAAAAGCAGGACCCAGCGATTTGGTTTCCTTTGCATGACAAATATTGCAATCGCTTTTATTAATCATAGCCATTGCGCCTGCAAATTGTGCGGTAACATCTGTACTTATTTGCTTTTGAGCTACTTCTGTAAGATTGAAACCTTCTGAAAGATAGTTTGCGCTAACCGACACCTGGGAAGGCAATATCCTTTTATTTTGCAGGCTTCCATCTTCTGAGTCGTTTACGCTAACAGCATATTTAATAGATTTTCCAGGGAAAAAGAAACTTTTATTGCCACTCAGTACGGTGAAATTTACTTTAGGGGGTTCATTTCCTGCCTTAATTTCTACCGTTTCTGAATTCTTCGCGCCTGTTTGATCGGTAACTGTAAGTGTAGCTTTATAGGTACCCGGACTTGCTAAAGTCATTGTGGGTGCCGATTGAGTAAATGTTTTATAAGCCGCGCCATTCCTGGTCACCTTCCATTCGTATTTCAATACATCTCCTTCATCAAAGTCGCGGGTGCCCTCAGAAGAAAGGTTAACTTTCAAAGGAATTGCACCGGCTATTTTGCTGGAAGAAGCCTGCACCTGTGGCTTTCTATTGCCGCCATTATATTCAATGCGGATAAGCTCCGCTTCCGGATTATTTTTGAAATACCCGTTGCCGTATTCTATTACATATAGATCACCTTCAGGACCAAATTTCATATCCAGCGGGCCGTTTAGTTTAAGATCCGAAAGAAAGCGCTCCATCGATCTGTATCCTCCGTTTTCATCGAGTTCGATGACATTGATCCATCCGCGTGCGAAGTCCGTAACAAACCACTTTCCATCATAGTATGAAGGGTATGCCCGTTTGGCATCGTTAAAGTTATGGAGCCTGTAAATTGGGCCCCCAACAGCGCTGTTACTTCCAGTGCCCAGTAGTGGAAATTCTGTACTAGCACCTTTTCCATACCATACTATCGCCGGCAGGGCAGGTGGAAGATTCTTAATTCCCGTGTTATTGGGCGAATCGTTTATGGAATTTGCGGGATCAAACAAGCTACCCGAAGTTTTTGTATCAAAATTATAATCCCGGTAAGGCTTATTATCGCCTATAAAATAAGGCCATCCATAATTTCCGGGTCTTTTAGCAATATTAAATTCATCATACGACTGTGGACCGCGCTTTTCTATATCATCCTGAGATCCGTCAGGGCCCACTTCACCCCAGTACAACCAGCCGGTTTTGCTGTCAATTGTAAGCCGCCAGGGGTTCCGGTTTCCCATCGTATAAATTTCCGGACGGGTTTGAGGCACTCCCTCTCCAAACAAATTTCCTTTGGGGATAGAATAAGTTCCGTCCGGTTCCGGATGAATTCTCAGAATCTTTCCGCGCAGGTCATTGGAATTTGAGGATCCTTTCTGTGAGTCTTCGCCGGATTTTCCTGGCCGCTCGTCAAGAGGAGTAAACCCATCAGAAGCTCTTGAAAAAGTATTGTCGCCTGTGCTTAAGTATAAGTTGTTTTCTTTATCAAATAACATTCCTCCACCCACATGACAGCATTGTTCACGCTGTACAGGGACATCTAGTACCACTTTTTTCGTATTGAGCAGCAATTCTTTTCCATGCCATTCATAACGTTCCAACACATTTTTCGGCTCTGATCCCGCTGGGGAATAATAAACATAAATCCAATGGTTTTTCTCAAAATCAGGATCCAGAATTACCCCCTGCAACCCATCTTCACCTTCGCTAACCTCCCCAGTTTTGCTTACATACTGAGTGCTTACAGGGAATGTTGCAACCAGGCTGACTTTTCCAGTAGCCGGATCAAAAACTTCCAGTTTCCCATGGCGCTGAGCAAAAAGCACTCTCCCATCTTTTAGTACCTGGAACTGCATCGGTTCTTCGATTCGCTGGGCTAAAACTACCTTTGTAAACCTGTTTTCTTCGGGTTTTTTCAAGTTTTGTGACTGCACAGCCAGACTGCATCCAAACAGGATGAAAAACGCAGGGATTAATTTTAATAACATAGATATTTATTCTGAAAGGGGGAGACAATTAAAGATGGAAAACCGACAAATGGAGAAGGTTATATTCTGATCCGCTCCAGATAGTCCATATCGTATTTTATACTCTCCATCGGGGTTTTAGCATATTCTTCCTGTTCAATAAAGAAATATTTCAACCCTGATTCTTTTTGGTGCTTAAGTAATTTTGGAATATCCAATCCTCCCTTGCCAAATTCTGTACTATGTTTCTTTTGAAGATCCATGTCTTTCAGATGCCATAGAGGGAAACGACCTTTATATTTCTTAAAGTACTCAAATGGATCATTGCCGCTTGCAACAACCCAGCCCAGATCAAGTTCCATATGAACAAGTTTTGGGTCCGTGTTATCCATCAGCACATCATACAGTATCTGGCCATCTACTTTATCGAATTCATAATCATGATTGTGGTAACCGAATTTTAAGCCAAGAGTTCTACATTCCTCACCGCTCTTGTTGAAAATTTCGGCGGTTCGTTTATAGTTGTCTATAGTTTGACCGGATTTTGGCATACTGGAGCAAATGAGATACTCTTGTCCTGCGACGGCGGCTTCTTCCATAGTTTGCTGCCATTTTGAATTAATGGAAACATGACCGCTTCTCAAGGTCATACCGAGTTCCTTACAGGTGTCTCTCATTTCCTTTCCTGTCAGTCCGTAATAATTTCCTTTGCTACTGCTGGCAGACTCAATTTGTTTAATACCAAGAGCGGCCAGTTGCTTCAGGGTGCCTTTAGCATCAGCAAGCATTTCTGTGCGTACAGAATATAACTGAATGCCGGGATTTTTAATTTTTGCAAGGGCAAAAGTAAATTCGGGCAGGATCATCGAACCAAGAGCAAAAGCCCCAGCGGTTTTTAAGAAATGACGGCGTGTTTTCATAGGATATAAATTTGAGGGTTAAATTAGGAATTTTAGAGATCAAACGGAAATGATCGGTCGAAATTAGCGCCTCTTTCTTAACGCGCGCCTTTTAACATTGAGTGTGAAATAGTACAAACTTGTTAGACGCCTCTTTTTAACGCAAAGGTTGCTAAGGTTGTCGCAATGGACGCTAAGCATGTCAAACAATGTTAAGGATTTAAGAATATTTTCTGTCGATTGGCACCTTTGCGCAATAGCGTGTACTTTGCGCAATTGCGTTTAGCCTTGCGCAGCGGCCGCTTTTGTTTTACTTCCTTGTCATCTTCTGATTATTTCTTCAGAAACTCCACATTCCATATCTTCTCCGCTTTCCTCCCTATTAGCCAAAATGATAACGCCAGAGCAGCGAAAAAAATTGTTTTATCTGTGATATCCCATAGATATTCGAAATAACGGCTGTAGAGATTGATCAGTAAAAACGTTATTCCAAATTCACGGGCTATGTAATCTTTTCTACGAAGACCGTATATGGTGAATGCAATGGCCGTCAATACTGAAATAATACCCCAGTAAACAAGCTCGATCTGCTTTACTTTCATCCAGTCCTCAAGAGTGCCGAAGTTTCCGAAGATTGAAAGCAGCCAGAGCGAGACAAACAAATATAGCATGCCGATTACATATGTCAGCTCCTGAAATTCATTTACTATTTTTATTTTAATCATCACAAGGCTAAAAGAAACCAATAATAAGCCAAATGCTACAAACCGCAGTGGATAGTTCATTCCAAGGAAGTAATGGCTCCAGTCGGTTTGATAACCAGTTTCTGTACCGAACCAGCTGCCTAATGATACAAGGGCAAATGCCCATATAAGACCAGATCGAAATTTTAATGCAAGTAGGGCATACACAAATACTGAAAGCAGGAAAAGTATAGAGAAATGACCGCTGCCATTATCGAAGGTTTTACCGAGGAAGGCTATGCAGCTAGCTGTAAAAAGAATCCCGAAAAATATAATTGCCTCGTTACTAAAAACTCGCTCAGGGTATTTTTTTTTCCTTTTACTGCCTTCATATAATAGCCCTCCGGCTAGCATACCCGAAACAAGGCTTATTATGATGTCCGGAGTATCATAAACTTTTTCTAGCCACTTGATCACCGCATCATCGATGATAAGGGATGCTATTGCAATAATTCCGCAGGCCAGGGCCACCCAAAATGAATATTGAGCAAGGCGTTTCCAATCGAAACCCTTAACTTCGTAAGAAGCGCTAAGTATTTCGGCTGTCTCTGAATCAATAAACCCTTCTGTCTTCCATTGCCGGATAGTTGAATCCAGAAACTCGCTTTCCTGCTTATCAAGATTTAATTTAGCCAACTCGCTTTTATAGGTTTGGGAATAAATTTAAGCTTTTTGGATCAGACAAGGATAGACCTGACTGTAATTTCATCTTTAGCGAGCTGCGCTTTGAGTTCATCAATAGAATCGAATTTCTCATCCCCGCGAACATATTCAAGAAAGTTAATCCGAATTATACTACCATAAATGTCTTCATCAAAGTCGAAGATATTCACTTCGATGTTATGAGTCATGCCGTTGATTGTTGGTCTGTGGCCTATATAAGCCATTCCGTTGAAGCTCCTCTCTTCATCCATAGCAGGGCTAAGCTGCACGTTTACAGCGTAAATACCATCAGAAGGAATTAGTTTGTAAGTTTCTTCAACGAAAAGGTTCGCAGTGGGGAAACCTAAACTGCGGCCAATCTGATCTCCTTTGATAACTTTACCGGTGAGATGAAAATGATATCCTAAGAAAGCATTAGCCGTTTTGACATCCCCATCCTGAATTGCATTTCTAATCTTAGTTGAACTGACGGCTACATCATTTATATCCTGTTCAGGTATTTCTTCTACTTCAAAGCCGAAATCTGCAGAGTATTTCTGAAGATGGCCAAGTCCGCCTTCACGATCTTTGCCAAATCTGTGATCATATCCGATTACGATCTGCTTTGTGCCGATCTTGTCAACTAACACATAACTGATGTATTCATGCGGCGAAAGGTTTGAAAAGTCTCGGGTAAAAGGTGTAATAATGAGATGGTCTATACCAAGTTTTTCAAGCCTTTCGGCTTTCTCAGATATTGTGGTTATAAGCTTAATCGCTTTATCTTCTGGATGAAGAATCATCCGCGGATGCGGGAAAAAAGTTAGCACAACAGTTTCCCCCTTCTTTTGACGGGCAATTTCCTGCAGGCGGCTGATAATTTTCTGATGCCCGTAATGAACCCCATCAAATGTGCCAATTGTAACCACAGCATTGTTGGTTTTTACAAATTCATCGATGTGATTATATATTTTCATCGTTATACAATTGTGTTTTTATAGGTGATGAAGCTATCATGAACATAATCATTGCTGTTTGTTAGCGGTATGCCCATGATGGTTTCATGATTCGAAGGGAGCGGCAAAATTAATGTTTTCGACTGTTATTTAAGTTTATCCTGCTCTTTTAAGGCACGAATATGATTGACCAGTTCCATAACGCCAAAGGAATCGGTCACATTGTAATTCCCGCTTTTTGTACGGCATAAAGCACTCAGATAGGCTCCATTATCAATTGCTCTGCCAAAGTCGTAAACGAGGGAGCGTATGTAAGTACCCTTACTGCACACAACCCTAAATTCGATCTCCGGCAATTCGATTCTCGTTATTTCAAATTGGCTAATAGACACTTTTCTCGTTTTTAACTCCACATTTTCACCTCTGCGAGCTTTCAGATAAAGACGCTCTCCACCGACCTTAACAGCAGAATGGACGGGCGGCAATTGATCCAGATCGCCGATAAACTGTTTGGTGTTCTCATGCAATAAGTTGTCCGAAATGTGGCTTGTTTCAAAAGTCTCATTAACCTCAGTTTCCATATCATATGACGGGGTGCATGCGCCCAGGATCATTGTGCCAGTATATTCCTTTTGCTGTGCCTGGAATTCATCAATCTTTTTGGTCAGTTTTCCAGTACATATAATCAGGAGGCCTGTTGCAAGCGGATCAAGTGTTCCTGCATGCCCAACTTTAAGTTTAATTGGTTTAAATGCATTGCGGATCTTTCCCACAACATCAAAACTTGTCCACTTATACGGTTTATTGATAAGAAGCATTTCGCCCTCGGAAAAATTGAATTCACGGAATTCTTTCGATGTAATTTCGTTCATCAGATCACTTGAAGATCATAGCCGGAGAGGAGTAGAATTATCAGAATTCCTCCAACAATGATCCTGTACCAACCGAACAGCCGGAAACCGCGTGTCTGTAGGAAGCTTATAAAGTATTTTATTGCGAGCATGGCCACTATAAATGCTACAATGTTGCCGATTATTAATAGCCTGACTTCTTCTGCGCTGATCACATAACCGTCGTCATAAAAGTCGTAAAGTTTCTTCGCAGTAGCCCCAAACATAGTTGGAACTGCTAAGAAAAACGAAAATTCTGCTGCCGCTTTCCGTGTTAGATTCTGACTCATGCCGCCGATGATACTCGCCGCCGATCTGGATGTACCGGGAATCATGGACAGACACTGAAACAGGCCAATTTTCAGGGCTGTAGCGTATTTTATCTCACTGGTATCATCGATGGTTCCGTTCTTAAACCATTTGTCGACGAAAAGGAGGATAATGCCACCAATCAGAAGTGCAATTGCTACAGTAAGGGGGCTTTCGAGGAGTTCGTCGATCTTGTTGCTCAAAAGCAAACCAAAAACGACAGCAGGTATAAAAGCAACAAGCAGTTTAAAATAGAAGTCAAAAGATTGAAAAAATCTCTTGAAATATAGGACGATAACAGAGAGAATAGCTCCCAGCTGAATAGCAATAGTGAAGAGCTTAACAAAGTTGTCTGATTGGATTCCCATCAATGATGAACCCAGAATCATATGACCGGTTGAAGAAACAGGTAGAAATTCAGTCAGACCCTCAATGATTGCCAGAATTATGGCCTGAAAGATTGTCATTAACTATTCTTAGCAGGTTTTTTAAGAATAGCGATAAAGCCAATAGCAAATCCGATCAAAACGATGATTGGAGCTAGTACAATTTTGCTTGAATTATAAATGTCCGTATCGCCGGCCATGATAATAAAACCCAGAATTACTACAATAATGCTGAGGATCAACATCATATAATTGCTTTTTTGGAACACAAAGGGTTCCTGCTTGGTTTCTTTAACCGGTGTGTTTTTCTGTGCCATTATCTGTAAAGGTCATGTATTTTTAAACGGAGGAACTTACTTACTGCAAAATAGGTGCTGAGCCCCGAGATCAGTATTCCAATACCGATCACCCCCAAGAAAACTATAGAAAATTCGAACCAGTTTCTTAAAATAATCATCTCTGGAACTTGCTTCTGAGCAAAATATAAGGTTAATAGAAGCAAAATAATAGCGATTAAGCCAGCAAGCAAACCGTGAAAGATTCCATAGGCTAAAAATGGTTTCCGAATAAACCCCCTTGTGGCACCTACAAGCTGCATACTCTTTATCAGAAAGCGCTGAGAATAAATTGCCAGGCGGATAGTGTTGTTTATTAGTGCAACGGCAATGATCAACAAAATGCCGGCAAAGGCGAGGATAACCAACCCGATACCTCTGATATTTTGGTTTACCATATCAATCAGTGATTTTTGATAGATAACTTCTTTAACCAGTGGATTTTTGCTCAACTGCGAAGTGAAGGTTTGAATGCTGGCGTTGTTGGCATAATCAGCCTTCATATAAACGTCAATAGAAGATAATAATGGGTTATAACCTAAAAATTCCACAAAATCCTCACCCAGATCTTTAGTAAGATTTCTTGCAGCAAGTTCTTTACTTACGTATTGAGTTTTTAGAACATATGGGTTCGCGTCAAGTTGCTTCCGTAATGCGGTAATATCAACTTCCTTAGCACCTTCATTTACAATTATGTTTAATACTATATTTTCTTTCACATAATTTGAAAGATTTTTAGCGTGAACCAGTATCAATCCAAGCAGACCTGTCATTAGCAAAACCAGAGCTATGCTGATCACCGTGGAAACATATATGGTTTTAGTTTTATTGGATGAGGTGCTTGCTTCGAATTCTTCCATAAAAAGATTATATCCGCGAAAATAAAGATTTCACTTTATAAACGTAGTAATATGAATATTAATATGAAGTTAAAAATTGTTAAAGGGGAATGGAGTTATACGTTGTACGTTTTACGTAATACTTAGATGACGGAAAGCCGAGCACTTAATCTGGACGTTTGTTGCTTCCATTGGGTACGTTTGAGGGAAGACTTATAACGTATAACTTAGTACGTATAACTTTTTTTGGTATTTTCGCACCTTAGTTTAATTAAATGGATTATCAATTCAGGGATATAGAGAAAAGGTGGCAAAAATTCTGGGCCGACAATAAGACGTTTAAAGTCGATAATAACTCTTCTAAACCTAAGTATTACGTTCTGGATATGTTTCCTTATCCTTCAGGAGCCGGACTGCACGTTGGCCATCCCCTTGGTTACATAGCTTCCGATATCTTTTCCCGATATAAAAGGCTAAAAGGATTTAACGTATTACATCCTATGGGATACGATTCGTTTGGTCTTCCCGCTGAACAATATGCTATTCAGACCGGCCAGCATCCTGCAATTACGACTGAAGCCAATATTAACAGATACCGTGAGCAACTTGATAACCTTGGCTTTTCATTCGACTGGAGCCGTGAGGTAAGAACCAGCGAACCAGGTTATTACAAATGGACACAATGGATCTTCATGCTTCTGTTTAATTCCTGGTACAACCTGGAAAACGATAAAGCTGAAGGTATTGAAACGCTTATCAGCAAACTTGAACAATCTGGAAGTAAAGGTATCAAAGCTGTATGTGATGATGATGTAAGTACTTTAACCGCCAATGAGTGGAAAGGTAAATCTGAAGAGGACAAGCAAATTGAATTATTAAAATACCGTCTCACTTACCTTCGGGAGAGTACAGTCAACTGGTGTCCGGCGTTGGGTACAGTGCTGGCTAACGATGAAGTGAAAGAGGGTTTTTCTGAACGGGGCGGGTATCCAGTTGAACAGAAGAAAATGATGCAATGGAGCATGCGTATTACGGCTTATGCCGATCGCCTGCTGCTGGGCCTTGATTCTATCGACTGGCCAGAACCTCTCAAAGAGATGCAGCGGAACTGGATTGGAAAGAGTGTTGGAGCATTGGTAAGTTTCCCGCTTGAAAGCCGGGATGGAACAGTCGACGTGTTCACTACGCGCGTGGATACAATTTTCGGAGCAACCTTTCTGGTAATTGCACCTGAGCATGAGCTTGTGGCATCTTTAACCACATCCGACAGGACAGAAGAAATAGCGAATTATGTTGATCAAACTAAGAAGAAAAGTGAGCTCGACCGAATGGCTGATACCAAAAGTGTGTCAGGAGCCTTTACAGGAAGTTATGCACTTCATTCTGTAAGTGGTGAGAGGATCCCTATATGGATTGCCGATTATGTTCTTGCGGGTTATGGTACGGGTGCTGTAATGGCGGTTCCTTCGGGAGATCAGCGGGACTGGTTATTTGCAACTAAATTCGGACTTCCTATAGTTGCCATTTCAGACGCTCAGGTTGATCTTGATATGCAAGCAGATCCAACGAAAGAAGGAAAGTATATCAATTCAGAACTGATCAACGGTTTGGATTATAAAGCAGCTACATCTATACTCATTAATAAGCTGGAAGAAATGGGAGTGGGTAATGCCAAAATTAATTACCGTTTACGGGACGCTATTTTCGGTCGTCAGCGTTACTGGGGTGAGCCGGTACCGGTATATTTTAAAGACAAGCTCCCCCACCTGATTGATGTTTCGGAATTGCCCCTTGTGCTTCCGGAAGTTGATAAATATCTTCCGACTGAAAGCGGAGAGCCACCTTTAGGACGAGCTGCAAACTGGAAATATCACAATAACTTTGAATATGAATTGAGCACTATGCCCGGTTGGGCAGGCTCAAGCTGGTATTGGTTGCGTTATATGGATGCCCGGAATGAAGGCGAATTTGCTTCTAAAGACGCTATCTCTTATTGGAGAGATGTAGATCTCTATATCGGAGGCTCTGAGCACGCTACCGGCCATTTATTGTATAGCAGGTTCTGGAATAAATTTTTAAAAGACCTTGGCTTTGTACTGGAAGAAGAACCATTCAAAAAACTGATTAATCAGGGAATGATCCAGGGAAGGTCGAATTTTGTTTATCGGGTAATTGATGAGGCAGGAAAAGGTGTTAGCACGTTCGTTTCCGCTGGGTTAAAGTCGGAATATAAGACTTCCGCTATGCACGTGGATGTGAATATCGTTGAAAATGAAGTCCTGGATATCGTAAAATTCAAGTCTTTCAGGCCCGAGTTTGAAAATTCTGAATTCATTCTGGAGAATGGAAAATACATATGCGGTGTTGAGATAGAAAAGATGTCTAAATCAAAGTTCAATGTAGTTAATCCTGATGAACTTGCTGAGCGTTATGGTGCCGATACCCTCCGTATGTACGAAATGTTTCTGGGTCCTTTAGAACAAAGTAAGCCCTGGAACACCAATGGTATAGAAGGTGTTTCCAAATTCCTTCGTAAGTTTTGGAAGCTTTTCCATGATGATGAATTTAATTTTATTGTTTCTGATGAAGTACCATCAAAAGCAGAATACAAAGCTTTACACAAGATTATCCGTAAAGTGGAAGAAGATATTGAGCGTTTTTCATTCAATACTTCAGTTTCAAGTTTTATGATCTGTGTGAATGAGCTTACCGATCTGAAATGCAATAAAAGAAAAATCCTTCACGATCTTGTTATTGTACTACAACCTTATGCACCGCATATAACGGAAGAGCTGTGGACACTGCTAGGAAATGAAGCAGGCAGAATTTCTGAAGCGAATTATCCGGAGTTTAACCCCGAGTACTTGGTCGAAAATGAATTTTCCTATCCTGTTTCTATCAATGGTAAAACCAGGTTGAACTTAAATATTCCTCTTACCCTTACCCTGTCCGAAATAGAGTCAATCATTCTCGGTAATGACGATGTCCAAAAATATATGGAAGGCAAGAATCACAAGAAGATAATATTTGTAAAAGGAAAGATTATAAACGTGGTTGTTTAAGTGCATGGATTGTGGAAATAGTTTTCCACAATCATTTCTAAGCGTCGGGAAGACCTCCTTTGAATCTATTTAATTAAGATGTAATCTTATAATATTCTGCACGAAAGTGTAACAATCGCCATTTCTGTGCGACTAATATCAAAACCAATTATACGAAACCCGCATGAGCTCAAGCTCGTCTCCTGAACGACAGGCAGGTTAGCCCACCGGCAAGCCAGCCTACCGGCTGGCAGGTTCATTCAAGATAAAAAACAAACTATATTCAAATGAAAAGAATTCTACTATTACTAGCATTTATATCATCTATTGGAGCTGTTTCAGCACAAGGCCTGGGTGCTGCAGCACCAGCCGCCGTAACCGGCAGAATAACCGGATCCATTGTCGATTCAGTTACCCGCACTCCCATTGATTATGCTACAATCGCGGTTGGTCGCGCGGGAACAACGAGATCGACGAATGGTGCGTTAACAGATGAGAAAGGATCTTTTAAGGTGGAGAATATCGCTGCCGGTTCTTACCGCATCACCATTGCTTTTTTAGGGTACCAAACCAAGATAATTGATTCGGCAACAACCACAGCAGCCAAACCCGACCTTAACCTGGGTCGGATACTGTTATTGCCGAATGCAAAAGCACTTGGAGAAGTCGTTGTAACGGGTACAACCCCGATTGTTGAAAATAAAATAGACAAACTTGTTTACAACGCGGAACAGGATGTTGCAATTGCCGGTGGAAATGCTACGGATGTATTACGTAAAGTTCCGCTTCTTTCAGTCGACTTTGAAGGTAATGTCTCTTTACGAGGAAGCCAGAATGTCAGAGTTCTGATTAACGGAAAACCTTCGGGCTCAATGGCTAATAATATGGCCGATGCGTTAAAGGCTATTCCAGCCGACCAGATTAAAAATGTGGAGGTGATAACATCTCCATCAGCTAAATATGATGCTGAAGGCACATCAGGTATAATTAATATTATAACAAAGAAAAATAACCTGGCCGGGGTTAGCGGGTCTGTAAATGCCGGGGTGGGAACGCGTCAAAACAGCGGAAATGTTAATCTTAATGCGAAAACCGGCCGTCTTGCAGTTACCGCGAACGGCGGCGGTTTTTATTCCTGGCCACAAACCAGTACAATATCTTTTAATCGCTCTACAAATAATGGTTCGCAAGTATTAAAGCAAACTGGTAAGAGCGAATCAGACCGCCTGGCTGCCAATGGTTCAATCGGTGTCGACTATGATTTCAATGCATTCAATTCTATCGGTACAAATTTACGGTTGAACGGCTTTAATACACAAGTGGACGGAAGCAACATCAACGAAAATAGTTTTGGAGGTGTACCCGTTCTTTTTACACGCCTGAGTGATAATTCGATGGAAATGAATGGAATTGATTGGAGCAGCGATTTCCTTCACAAATTCAAAAAGAAAGATCAACAAATTTCCCTTGCTTACCAGTTGTCGCACAGTGTTCAGCAGAGCAACTATCTGACAGATTTCTCCAATACTGGTATTGATGAGTATGGCGATAATGATGCGGATAATACAGAAAATACCATTCAGCTTGATTACACACATCCTTTCAAAAAAGTGACTTTAGAAACGGGAGTCAAAGGTATTTTAAGAGATATCATTAGTGATAATCGTACACGCAATTTCAATTCCAACACAAGTATTTTTACTCCGATATCAGCCCGTACTTATATTTATGATTATAATCAGGACGTATATTCAGCGTATGCAACGTTTGCCTTTACAATAGCAAAAAAATACGGTATCAGAGCGGGCGCGAGATACGAAGCAACAGAAATTGAAGGAGATGCGAGAAATTTTGGAACCGGTGTTTCACCTTTCAGCAGCAGTTATTATAACCTCGTTCCCAGCTTTGTTGTGTCAAGAACATTTAAGAATTATTCAACTATTAAATTAAGTTATAATCAACGTTTACAAAGACCGAGCTTATTTTACTTAAACCCTTTCCTGAATAGTGCAGATATTTTTAACCAGTCGCAAGGAAATCCATCACTAAAACCGGAATTGTCGCATAATATCGAATTCAATTACTCAATGTTTGTGAAAAAGACGGTGGTTAATGCCTCAGTATTCTATCGCCGCACAAATGATATAATCGAAAGCTTTATACTTCCAATTTCGGTATCTGATCCTTCAACAGGTAACACCGTTTCTGGCTCGAGAACAACCTACAGAAATGTGGGAAATAATAACTCTGTAGGTTTCAACTTCTTTGGGCAAATTAATCCGGTAAAACCACTTACTTTCCGTGGTAATTTTAATGTTTTCACTTACGACATTAATACAAATAGTTCTGTGATTGTTTCAAATGCGAATTTGGGTGTGCAAATGCTCTACAACGGTTTCTTAATGGCTACTTATTTATTTCCCAAAGGACTTACTTTTGAGACTTTCCTGATCACAAATTCTCCCCGCCGTACGGCTCAGGGACAGAATCCATCATTTAATATGTGGAATCTGGGATTGAAGAAAGAAATTCTGGCAAAGAAAGGTAGCATCGGCCTGACCGTTATCGACCCTTTTAACGAAAATAAAAACTTCCGTCAGAATATAACCGGATCCGACTTTACGCAGACCAGCAATTTCTCACTCCCGTTCAGGTCCTTCGGAATGAGTTTCAGCTATCGTTTCGGAAAGATGACAATGCAGGCTCCAAGGAAAAAACGTGGAGTAACTAATGATGACTTAAAACAGAACGAGCAAAATACGGGGAATCAGTAATACTTGCAAGAATTGAAACTGGGCCAATTGGCAGGGTTTTTTCGTTTTAAAGGGAATGTGTTTACTACGGGTACTTCCGATTTACCCATCGAAATTTGAACCGCAGAGTTCGCAAAGTTTTTCAAAAATGGTTTTGCAATGCAACAATGGTTTGTATTACAAGGGCTAAGTTAAAGCCAGACTCTGCGTAATCTGCGCTTGCCGGCAGGCAGGAAAAACTCTGCGTACTCTGCGGTTAAAAAATGTGCGCCTTGCATTTATCATCGTACATTTGCCAAAATCTCTGACATGTCTGATCTGAAAATCATTTCCCTTCTTCCCGCGGCTACCGAGATTGTTTGTGTCCTTGGTTTGGAAGCTCAGCTCATCGGACGGTCGCACGAATGCGATTTTCCTGAAAGTGTAAGACATCTCCCAGTGTGTTCCTCCGCAAAATTTATTTCAGGATCTAACAGTGCTGAAATTGACAGGCAGGTTAAAGAAATTCTGAGCGATGCCTTGTCGATTTACACAATAGACAGGGAATTGATCAGACAATTAAATCCAGACGTGATCATAACACAAGCCCAATGCGAAGTTTGTGCTGTTAGTTTAAAAGAAGTGGAAGAGGCACTTAAAGGCTTATTGGATAAGGAGTGTATAATTATATCCTTGCAGCCAAACACTCTTTCAGATGTGTATAACGATATCAGTAAGATAGCCAAAATTCTGAATGTATCGTCTCAAGCTGATGACATCCTTGAGCGCGCTGATGAAAGACTTAATATTATCCGTCACAAGCTTAAGTTCCTTTCGGAAAAACCGAAAGTAGCCTGTATTGAATGGCTCGCTCCCCTTATGGTTGCAGGCAACTGGACCCCTGAATTAGTTCAGATCGCTGGAGGTAACCCGATACTTGCAATTAATGGTAAGCATTCACCCTTTGTTGATTTTGGAGAAATTATTCGTGAAAATCCCGATATAATTGTTGTGATGCCCTGTGGATTTTCTATACCTAGAACCTTAGAGGAGATTGATCTTTTACTTGATCTCCCCGGCTGGAAGGGTTTGAAAGCAGTGATGAATAACAGGATTTACATCGCTGACGGAAACCAATATTTCAACCGCTCCGGCCCCAGACTTACAGACAGTATTGAAATTCTTGCTGAGATCATCAATGAGAGGCAATTTGTTTTCGGATATGAAGGGGAGGGGTGGCTTAGGTTTAATGTGTAAATTAGCAAATGAGAAAATGAGGAACTTAGCAAATTTGTCAATTTCCTAAGTTTCTAATCAAAACGAGATAAATTGTTCTATCTGCTGATCGGTAAATCTCATAGTATCATCCCTAACCAAGTTTCCATTCTCATCAAATTCCATGTTAATTGACGGAATGTGAATTCGAAGAGGTAAGACATGCATATTGATATAATGACAGATACCAGTAAAGTGGTCAACTCCCCGTACGTTGCCATATTTACCTGAAGATAAACCTACTAATGCCGCTTTTTTTCCGTAAAAACTTTCAGGAAATTTACAGGCATCGACAAAAGTTTTAAGAACACCGGGGAAACTGCCATTGTATTCTGGAAATATGAAAAGGAATTTGCTGGTAAGTGTAATTATATCCTGAATTGATTGAAACGCTTCGCTTCGATTTCCGTATAAGTCAGTGCGTATGAGATTGTCAGGAAGTAGGGTTAGGGGAAGTAAGCCGGCATCATAACCTTTGGCAGATAATTGTCTCTGATAATATTCAGCAAGCTTCAGTGTATAACTTCCTTCGCGGTTTGTCCCTGAAATAATAGTGATCATTTTTGTTAATAAGATGTGCAAAACGAAAATCGCCCCGCCGGTTTAATAGTTATAAGTTTGTTATCTTTAATCCTGGGTAAAAAGCCATTCAGATATGTCAAAAGTAGTGTTTTTTACTGCCTTACAGATACTTATTGGCTTACTTAATATCAGTTGTTTGTAATTATTTTCTAAGAAATGGGTAAAATCATCGCGTTAGCTAACCAGAAAGGTGGAGTTGGAAAAACAACTTCTTCAATAAATCTGGCAGCCAGTTTAGCTGTGCTAGAATATCGTACTTTGTTGGTCGATGCGGATCCGCAGGCTAATTCAACGTCGGGCATAGGTTTTGACCCCCGTACAATAAAAGCAAGTATTTACGAATGTATTATTAATGAAATAGATCCTTCAGATGCTATTCAAAGTACGGAAACGCCAAATCTTGACTTACTACCAGCTCATATCGATTTAGTTGGCGCTGAGATAGAGATGATCAACCTCACAGACCGTGAGTTCAAGATGAAAGCTGTTCTTGAGAAGATTCGTGATAATTACGATTTTATCATAATTGATTGTTCTCCATCATTAGGATTAATCACCATCAATGCTCTTACTGCAGCAGATTCAGTTATAATACCCGTTCAGTGTGAATATTTCGCTTTAGAAGGCCTTGGAAAGTTATTGAATACAATCAAAATTGTTCAAAACCGTTTAAATACAGAACTACAGATTGAAGGAATTCTTTTAACGATGTATGATGTTCGGTTACGTTTGTCGAACCAGGTAGTTGAAGAAGTGAAAACGCATTTTCAGGATCTGGTGTTTGATACTATTATTCAGCGGAACACCCGCCTTAGTGAAGCGCCTAGCTATGGAATTTCAGTGATTATGCATGATGCAAATTGCAAAGGAGCAATTAATTATCTTAATCTGGCTCGGGAGATCATACGTAAAAACGGTCTAGTGTCGAATGAAGAAGCCGCAAAGCAAGCCTTAGTTTAGTTATTTTATGATGCATCAGAAGAAAACAGGCCTGGGAAAGGGATTAAGAGCATTGTTAGATGATTCAGATCTGCTGGAAAGCGACAGAAAGCAGCAGATCAGCAATGAAAGCACTTCTTTAGGGTCGATAAGTTTTGTAAAGATAAATCAGGTTGGGGTTAACCCTTTTCAACCACGCTCAGATTTTGATAAGGAAGCGCTTCAGGAACTTGCCGAATCAATCAAACTTCAAGGGCTAATTCAGCCCATAACTGTCCGTAAGGCCGGTCAAAATTCATATCAGCTTATATCCGGTGAGCGACGGTTACGCGCTACAAAGCTTGCCGGTCTTGATGAGATTCCGGCTTACGTACGCTCTGCCAATGACCAGCAGATGCTGGAAATGGCACTAATAGAAAACATCCAACGCGAAAATTTGAATGCGATTGAGGTGGCGCTGAGCTTTCAGAGAATGATTGATGAGTGTAACCTGAAGCAGGAAGAACTGGGTAGCAGGGTGAGTAAAAATCGGTCAACAGTCACAAATTATCTGCGCTTACTTAAACTTCCGCCAGCTATACAGGCAGCAATTCGTGACAAGGAGATCTCTATGGGCCATGCTCGCGCTTTAATTTCAGTCGAGAACCCTGATCAGCAATTATTTATCTTTCAGGAGATAATAAGTCGCGGTCTTTCCGTTAGAAAGGTTGAAGAATTAGTTCGCCAGATCGAAAAGTCAGGTAAACATAAAAATCCGGCGTCTAAAAAGGGCGGCATTTCTTTCCAGTATATGAAAATTCAGGATGACCTTGCGTCGAAATTTGCGACCAATGTTAAGTTAAAACTAAACGACAAGGGAACTGGTTCTATAGAAATAACGTTCATGTCTGACGATGACCTGAACCGAATTTTGGAAATGTTAGACTGGTAATGACAGGTAAACTTCTAAACTTAATTATCTGCATGTGTTTATTAACGCAATTAAAAGTTTATTCCCAAATTTCTGACAGTATTCCTAAAAGAAAACAAGACAAACCTAAAGTTGCTACTAACGGCGTAGTTAAAGACTCCGCCCGGCTTGCCATCGAAGCCATGCCAGGGATTGCCGCCAGAAGGTCTGCGATAGTTCCCGGACTAGGGCAAATCCACAATAAGCGTTGGTGGAAAGTGCCTTTTGTTTATGGTGGTTTCGTTGGTATTGGGTTGGTCTATGAATTCAATCAGCGGCAGTATAAAATTTTTCTCACAGAAGCGCAGTTTCGGCAGGAAGATCCATCGAAAGCTAATCCAGCCTGGAAGCCATATACTGATGAAGGGATTATAGGAATAAAAGATGATTACAGGAGAACGCGGGACCTTTCAATACTTGCCGGCGTAGCGTTTTATGCGGTGCAAATAATCGACGCATATATTGATGCTAAATTTTTTAGATTCGATGTTTCAGACGATTTATCATTTAAAGTGGATCCGTTTATTCAACCCTCGCAAATTTATAATGCCTCCCTGCCAACTGGAACTACAATTGGGTTTAAGGTCAGGTTATCTTTATGAGATATTTCTTTTTTTTCAATTAATTTGCAGGATAAATACTGGTTGACATCAGGAAGCTTTGTACCGCCGGTGCGGTAAAATAAATTATATAGAATGAAAATAGCAATTCTTGGTTTTGGTAAAATGGGACATATCATTGAGCAGTTTGCTATCGAAAGAGGGCATGATATTGTTCTGAAAGTGAATGCAGAAAATCTGGATGATCTAACCATCAAAAATCTTAAAAATGCGGACATTGCAATCGATTTTAGCACTCCTGACGCTGTTTTGCAGAACATAGCACTCTGTTTTGATGCTGGTGTTGCGATCGTGGTGGGAACTACAGGCTGGTACGGCCGTTTGCAGGAAATAAAGGATCAATGTAATGAAGGTAACAATTCGCTGCTTTATGGATCCAACTTTAGTGTGGGAGTTAATGTATTCTTTTTTGTAAATAAGGTCCTTGCTAAAATTATGAATAGATATCCTCAATATGAGGTTCAGGTTGAAGAGATTCATCATACTGAAAAACTTGATTCGCCCAGCGGTACTGCAATGAGTATTGCAGAAGGTATAATCGGAGAGCTACGTCGTAAGAGTGATTGGGTGAATGAGTTAATTGGTTCGAATAACGAACTGATAACGAAACCTGACCAACTGCTAATCGAATCGCATCGTATTAATGACGTTCCCGGAACCCATACAGTTATCTATAGCTCGGAAGTCGATGATATCGAATTCAAGCACAAAGCCCACAGTAGAGCAGGGTTTGCGCTGGGGGCTGTCCTGGCCGCAGAATGGCTGCATAATAAAACCGGGTTTTTTAACATCACAGATATGTTTGATTTTAGCGTTTAATTTTTTGTTATAAAAGCACTATGAACTGGAAGTTTTGGAATAAAAATAAGTCTAAGGAAACGAAGAAAAGAGAAAGGAAAAGTGCGGGGAGAGAGTGGTTTGATGCTATTCTGTTTGCAGTAATTGCCGCAACACTCATTAGGGGGCTTTTCATAGAAGCCTATACTATTCCAACCGGTTCGATGGAGAAAACCCTTTTAGTAGGTGATTTTCTTTTCGTAAGCAAGGTTAACTATGGCGCAAGGATGCCGATCACTCCTGTTTCTTTCCCATTCGCTCACCATACTATGCCGATTACCGGTACCAAAGCATATTGGGATGGAATTCAATGGAAGTACAGACGCCTTCCCGGTCTGGGTGACGTGGAGCGTAACGACGTAGTTGTTTTTAACTACCCGATGGATGCAGATCCCCCTCTATCTCGGCCTGTTGATAAGCGCGAAAATTATATTAAACGATGCCTCGCTATCGGTGGAGACACAATTAGCATCATCAATGCACAGGTGTTTGTAAATAGTAAACCAGGTGAAGTGCCTGAATTCGGTGAAAAGTATTATAAAGTACAGTCAGATGGTACTGAGTTTAATCCGCAGACACTTCAAGACATGCATATTGAATCGCAGCGTTCTGGAGAAAATGAATATTTCTTCAATATGACGGGTGCCGATGCAGCCATGGTTAAAAAATGGACAAACGTTAAGTCAGTAGAAAGATATATCGCACCATCAGATTTGCAGATATTTCCCCAAAGCCCTAATAATAAATGGTCGGCTGATAACTTCGGTCCAATAATTGTCCCTAAAGAAGGATGGACCGTTACACTTGACAGTGCTTCCTACCCTGTTTATGAACGGGTTATTACTTTATATGAAGGAAATAAAGTCGAACGTTCAGGTAATAGTTTCCTGATTAACGGTAAGCAAACCTCGACCTACACCTTTAAGATGAACTATTATTGGATGATGGGTGATAACCGGGATAATTCACTTGACTCGCGTTATTGGGGTTTCGTACCGGAAGATCATATTGTAGGTAAAGCACTCTTTGTTTGGATGAGCTGGGACACGAATGGAACATTCCTGAATAAGATTCGGTGGAGCAGGATATTGGGAGGGATACATTAGAGGTCTGAAGTCTGAGGTCGGAAGTCTGTGTCTGATGGATTTCTGACATCTGGACACCCAGCCTCTCCGAACAGCTCAGATCTCCGGCTTCAGACTTCCGACCTCTATTCAACCTTATACCGGTAAACCAACCTCCCCAAATTCCCATCAATATCAGTTCCTTCGATAGTAGCCTTAAAATCCCCTTTATTGTCGCCGTTATAAAACTCGAAGGACATTTTGCCTTCTTTATCGGTGAATATTCTTGGATTCCAGTACACTGTTGTACGCAGGTCTGAACCGGTTGTACGGCTTTGAAGTGTAAGATATTTAGGCGAATAGAACTCCCGGCTTTTAATAAAGCCCTGTGGAGTGAAAGTTAAGACGTTATTTGGCGGGAACAATTTCTTTAGATCATCGGCAGTGACGCTTTTTTTAGCGTCTTTCTTAGAATATATAGATAATACACCGTTTGTTCCGTAGGTTCGGTTAACCAGTCCCAGATCGTCTCTCAGGAAAATCTCGATGCTCTCCACCTCCGAAGGCACAATATTATTTAAGAATGTTGCTTCAATTTGCATTCCATCCAAAAATATTGATACTGGTACTCTTAAACCGCTATTATACACTCGTGTTACATAGAAGGTATTGTCTGCGAAAGTTAAACCACTAGCCGCTCCTTGCAGACAATTTAGCATCACATTACAGCCTTTAAATCTCTCGCCGTCAATCAAATGATCAGCAAGCATACTTAAGCCCGAGAGTGCCGGGAAATCTGCATGGCTGATTTTTTTAATGGGAGCTGCTCTCACCACAACTTCTTGCAGCATTTGAGTAGACATCCTATACTGTCTTTCACTGTTTTGGAGATAGGGATTAAGGATACTATCGATATTTAATACTTCGTCGGGAGCATTTACATTTTTGGTCAGTCTTGGAACTCCAGCACCGTCAAGCATGATCATCATATTCCGTCCCGCTGTGGCGGTTCTTGCGCTGATCGAAACCTCCGCAGAATCAGGAACTACTACATTCTTGAATCTGAAGATTCCATTTACATCTGTCAACGCTTCAGCATAAAACCTGCTTTCCGGAACCACTAGTTTTAGTGAACCTCGGGATACAGGCATTCCGTTTGCAGTTCGTAAGGTTCCTGTAAATTCCATTCCCTGCTCCGGAAGGAAACTGATTGTAGGCAGCTTGTTTGCGATGATGTCTTTATAAGCAAATTTCCGGTAACCCTGGGTGAGCATCAGCACATCTAGATCAGAGCGTTTCTTTTCATTTACCTGGTTGAAATAATAATTTGGTTCTTCGATATAACCTTTTAACTCCGACGACAAAAGGAAAGTGCTAAATATTGTTGACTCCTTGTTTTCATTGTACGGGACTTTGGTTTCATTAATAACTGATATCGAAAAGTTCCCCTCAATGGGTGTGTTGTTGCCTTTGGCGGTCACGGTCATCTTCACCGGTTGCCTTACGCCATAGCTTTTTTTGTCGCTGTTAACAGTTAGTACAATTACATCCTGTTGTTTAATAAAAATCAACCGCTCGGTTATGGGCTCGCCGGAAGATGAAAATAATGTAATTTGTGCTATGCCAGTAGGAAATTTATCCTTCGGAATTGAAGCAGTGAATGTGGCTGAAGTTAGAGATGCTCGGGCAGCATAACAAATAACACCCTTGCTTCTGCCTACAATGTAAAAATTTTGATTTCTGTTTGCAGAAAAATAAGCTGCGTTACTTGTTACTCTTAATAATAAGCTGGCCGGGTCTGCATTTATTGCTGACAAGCTAATTCCCGTAGTTTTTGCCACCGGAATAGCAACAGTTTTTTTTATCCCATTCGAAAATGTAAGGTTGGCTTTATAAGACTGCCCTGGCTCGGGTAAAAGCCCAAAAATGCCCATTCCGAGGTGTTGCGACGATATGGAAGTAACTGCTTTTCCCGTGTTATCCACTATCTCACCTGTTACTCCAATGCCCAGGCCTTTTTCTCCAACTGCTTTAAAACCAACTTTTGATCTAATATTCTCAACAAATTCTCCGCCCTCAGGAAAAAACTGGATATCCGCATCTGCCAGCACATTTTTCATTGGAAATGTCGATGTGATTTGTTTATTATCCGGAGTTTCCAGAATCGTTTCGAGCACTCCGGTATTGAAGGCTGCTTTCTGGTCAGTGGTAAGCGCAAGGGTAAGCATACCTTGCGAATCAGTTGTGCCGCGGCCTTTCAGGACATCCTCAAAATTTGATATTAGTCGCCAGCTAACCCGGGCATTAGGTATTATCTTTCCCGCAGCGTCTTTGTACAATATTCGTACATCTGCGCGTGGCGAGCCACCCGAGTCTCCGCCCTTTATAGAGATTGATGTTATTAATTGTCGGTTAATTGCATTCCCAATCTGAATATTCTTAGTGAAAAAATATTCTTCATCCGCGTTAAGCATCCAGTATGTGTAAGCCCGAACTCTATAATTCCCCGATTTATAAACCAAAGGATCAAGCGTTATACTGCCATAGGCAGAAGTGTTGACCACAGGTATGCGCAATGTCCTAATCAGGGTATCTTTCTCGGAAATGACATCCACATATACTATCTTACTTAGATCGGAGGGCTGATCTTGGCCGGAAGCTATATAGGCTTTGAACCAAATCGTATCGCCCACGGCATAGTACGGTTTGTCGAAGTGCAGATAAACCTTTTCCGTCGGAAATTCTTCTATTACCTTCTGATTTTTTTTAATTAAATTATTGAGGCTGAGAGTATCCTGAGAATATAGTAAGCCAGTCTGAAACAAGCTTAGAAATGTAATGATTAATATGCGCAGACCCTTCATTCGGAATTAAAAGTAAGATATCTTGCTAATATATGCTTATAAGACCTTTAAAAGGCAATTTGGTTGATATTTAACATATTTGTTAAATCAGGATAGAGACTTGAATAAAAATAAACCATAATTCAACGATCGACTCAGCCCCTCCAACCTCCGACTTCAGCCTTCAGTCCCCCAACCCCAAGCTTCTCCGCCAACTCATTCAAATCCTGACAAACTGCTTCAACAATAGGAATCCCACTAACTTTCCGTTCCTTCTCCGCCCAAAGCTCCGGCTCACCCGGAATAATAACACCTTGTTCCTTAGAAATAGGAGTTGCCGACTTAAACCGTTCAATCCAGTTATCCAGGTGAGATTTGAACTCATCTACCGGCCGGAATCCATCTACTCTCATAGCTCCGATAAAATGGCCGATACCTTCCCCGACAGGATTCTCAGATGGCTCAAGGAAAGACACAAAAGGAGGGACCCAGGGGCCATAATTAGCGCCCGAAAGCACTGCCGACAAGATATCTACCGTAGCGCTAAGCCCAAAACCCTTATGACTGCCATGATCGCGGTCACCTCCAAGCGGAAGTAAGGAGCCGCCCTTTTTTAATTCATGCGGGTCAGTGGAAGGTTTTCCGTTTTTATCCTGAATCCAGCCATCTGGCACCGGCTTTCCTGACCGTTGCGCAATTTCAAGTTTGCCATTTGCCGCTGCAGAAGTAGCCATATCAACGACAACTGGAGGATATTTTCCCGAAGGAAAGGCATAACACATTGGATTAGTGCCGAGCATTCTTTCATTAGCAAATGTGGGCGCAACAAGGGGACTCGCATTGGTCATCGCAATGCCAATCATATCCTTTTCAACAGCGAGCATAGTGTGATATGCAGCAATTCCAAAATGATTCGAATTCTTTACGGCAACCCAGCCAGAACCATATTTTTCTGCTTTTTCAATTGCAACTTTCATCGCGAATGGAGCAACCACCAGGCCTAAGCCTGCATCTCCGTCTACAGTTGCAGTTGTAGGAGTTTGGTGAATAACCCTGATATCCGGACTGGTATTTATCCGTTTCTTTTCCCAAAGCCTCACATATCCGCTTAGGCGGGCCACTCCATGCGAATCGATGCCACGGAGATCAGACTTTATGAGTACGTCTGCGGCGAGTTCGGCGTGCTCCTGGGAGCAACCAATTTTCAGGAAAATAGAAATAGTGAACCTTCTGAGTTTGTCTTCAGCGAAAGTATGATAAGCCATGAATGCTATTCTTCTAAAATGGTAAACTTCATTTCAAGAGGCTTGAAACTTTCTACAAGGCCCTCGATAAAACCCCTGCCATATTTAACGTAATATAAGCCAAAGTTTTCAGTGCGTTCCTGCAGCCCACCCCCGGGAAAAATTTTTTCTTTAATGGAATCGATTTGAATGAGGGCGTCAGAGAAATTTCTTTTCTCTGCTTTCATTAACTTCCCTTCAAGGTTCTTCATTGCTTTATGTAACCTTGCTTCTACTGCTTCCAAACTCGCGACAAGCGTTAAGTCTATTTTGCTAATTCGTAGCTTAATCTTTTCGAAAACATCATCTAAGTCCAACAATTCTTCATTAAGACTAAGTACATGGGCGGAATGAGCCAGGATCCATTCTTGCCTAATGTCTTCCGTATTTTTAAATAAATCCTTGAGATCCAGATCAAGGCGGGAAAGCTTTGATCTTAGATTATTTGAAGTCAGTATTGCAGAATTTCTGAGAAGCAGAGTCGGAAAATCAATTTTGTAAAAGTCGAAATTTTGCTTGAGCTGGAGCCAGTATACTATCTCAGCAGCTCCTCCAATATATGCAAGATTAGGCAGCACAACCTCCTGATAAAGGGGGCGCATCACAACATTCGGACTGAATCTCTCGGGGTATTCTTGAATTTCTTTCCGAAGTTCTTCGGCTGTAAACGCTATTTCCGTATTTAAAATTGAATACCTGCTTTCTTCAAAAACGATGCGCTCGCGAAGGCCGTCCTTTAAATAAAAGAAGTTTATTTCACGTGGATTTACCTGGCTTTCCAGTCCAATACAGTTTAATTTTTCGTTTGCTTCAGAAATATTTTCGAAACTATTTTGCTCCGTTATATCTCTGTAGATTATGCTGGAGAAATTCTTTTTCAGCCGATTGTCATCACCGTCAAGAATAACCAGACCATAGTCCTGGAAAAGAGCATTAACGATTGAACGCGTCGCATCGGCCAGGTTGGAATGTTCTGCATAAGCACTGACCATTAGTTGGCTTAGCACTTCTGCATGTTCAGACATCCCTAGCGTGCTCGTATAATCCCTTAATGTCTTTTCGAATTCTTTGGTGCTGATGCGGCCCGTTGCACCTGATGTCGGGATATCCCATGAAACCTTTTTACCAGCAATAAATGTATGGTTGATCTCTGCAAAGTCGTGGTCTTCAGTAGCCATCCAATACACCGGTACAAAGTTCTTATCCGGAAAATTAATTTTTAACTCTTTCGCAAGGGTTATTGCGGTAACTATTTTGAATATAAAATATAAGGGGCCCGTGAACAGGTTTAGCTGATGTCCAGTTGTTACGGTATAAGTATCATTTTGGAGGAGGAGATCGATATTGTGGCGAACCGGCGTCTCAGCAGACTGCGCAAGCCGGGAATATTGTTCATTAAGCACTTCGACAAGGGCCTGGCGGTTACACTCGTGCTTTTTTGAATTAATCAATTGTCTAAAACCATCGATATCAGCCTTGAAACTACAAAATGGCTCCAGGTCAGGATCGTTCTCCAGATAGCGAATTATTGCGGGTGAGAAACTATTTGTTTCGCTATAATCAATATAAATTGCCTTCATTAAGAAGCGAAATTAGAGGAATTTGCTGAAATACGTTAGGGAGTATCGATTATTTGACAATTTGTCCATAGAGATCAAAATCCTCAGCTCTGTCAATTAGGACGTTTGCGAAGGTGCCTGGAGTTGCATAATCGGCTCTAGCGTCTAGTAATACCTCGTTATCTACTTCAGGTGAATCAAATTCTGTCCGTCCGATAAAGAAATCACCTTCTTTTTTATCTATCAAAACTTTGAAAGTCTGGCCAATCTTTTGTTGATTTTTCTCATAGGAGATATACTGCTGGACGGCCATAATTGCATCCACCCGTTCCTGCTTAACTTCCTCCGGAACATCATCGTGCAATTGGTGAGCATGTGTTTTTTCTTCGTGGGAGTAAGTAAAGCATCCCAGTCTTTCAAAGCGGGTTTCTTCAACCCAATCTTTCATCTCGAGGAAGTCATGTTCCGTTTCTCCGGGGTAACCGCAAATAAGAGTGGTACGTAAGGCGATTCCAGGGACTTTGTCGCGGATCGAATTAACCAGATCAACTGTTTTCTGCCTCGTAATTCCCCTGCGCATAGAGCTTAGCATATTATCTGTGATGTGCTGAAGAGGCATGTCAAGGTAGTTGCAAACGTTTGACCTTTCATTCATCACCTCGAGTATATCCATCGGGAACCCGGAAGGGTATGCGTATTGCAGACGGATCCATTCGATTCCATCCACATCCGAAAGATTACGGATCAAATCGGCAAGATTACGTTTACTATACAGGTCCAATCCGTAATAAGTAAGGTCTTGGGCTATAAGGATCAGCTCTTTTGTTCCATTTTTGGCCAGAAACTTTGCTTCCCTGACCAGTTCATCAATCGGTTTAGAAACATGTTTGCCCCGCATTAAAGGAATTGCACAGAACGAACAGGGTCTGTTGCAGCCTTCAGCAATTTTAAAATATGAAAAATGAGAAGGAGTGGTTAGAAGCCGTTCTCCAACCAATTCATGTTTATAATTGGCGCCGATGGAATTTAAAAGATTTTGCAGGTCGTTGGTGCCAAAAAAGGAATCCACATTGCTGATTTCAGCTTGGAGTTCCGGTTTATAACGCTCAGAAAGACAGCCAGTAACGATCACTTTTCCAACCCGGCCTTCATCTTTTAACTGGCTGTACTGCAAAATAGTGTCAATAGATTCTTGCTTTGCATTATCTATAAAGCCGCAGGTATTGATTACAATGATATCGTTGTTGTTTAAGTTTTCTGCTTCATGAATCACATCCATCTGATTTCCGCGAAGTTGTCCCATCAGCACTTCTGAATCATGAATGTTTTTTGAGCAACCCAGGGTAATAACATTTACCCTCGGTTTCACTGGCAGAATCTTTGCGCTGATTTTAGTCTTCATCTTATCTTTTCTAATTATTTAAAAAGCGAGTCGACAAACTCTTTCTTGTTAAATAATTGAAGGTGGTCTATTCCCTCACCCACACCAATATATTTCACCGGAATTTTGAACTGATCAGAGATCCCAATAACCACGCCGCCTTTAGCTGTGCCGTCCAGTTTTGTAAGTGCCAGAGCATTAACTTCAGTAGCCTGAGTAAATTGCTTGCATTGTTCTATAGCGTTTTGGCCAGTCGAAGCGTCGAGAACCAACAGGATTTCATGAGGTGCGCCGGGTACGACCTTCTGCATAACCTGTTTAATTTTAGTCAGCTCGTTCATAAGTGCAACTTTATTATGTAAGCGGCCGGCAGTATCTATTATAGCTACATCATCGCCGTTGGCAACAGCAGATTGTAATGTGTCAAATGCCACAGAGGCGGGGTCTGAACCCATAGGCTGCGCAACGACGCGGACTCCAACCTTTTCGCCCCACAACCTGATCTGATCTACGGCAGCTGCTCTGAAAGTATCGGCTGCCCCAAGGACTACTTTGTTGCCGGCTAATTTCAGTTTATGAGCAAGTTTGCCGATCGTAGTGGTTTTACCAACCCCATTTACTCCGACTACCATGATCACATAAGGCTTGTGATCGCCATATTCGAAATTTCGGAAGTCATTACTATTATTCTCAGAAAGCAGGTTTTGAATCTCCCCCCTAAGTATTTCATTGAGTTCAGAAGTGTTTATATATTTATCCCGAGCTACACGCGCTTCTATCCGGGATATTACTTTCAATGTAGTTTGCACACCAACATCAGAAGTTACAAGGATCTCCTCAAGTTCATCCAGCACATCATCATCAACTGTTGATTTTCCAACTACAGCTTTTGTGATCTTCGAAAACAGGCCTTCCCTTGATTTCTCTAAACTCTTATCGAGAGCCTCCTGTTCTTCAACATTGCTTTCTTTCTTTTTGAAAAAATCGAATAATCCCATAGGAGTTGTAAGTTGTAAGTTATAGGTTATAAGTCATAAGTTATAGGTTGGAAGTTATCAATTATCTGGCTATGTTGAATTAGCCGTAGTGCAAAAACTTATTACCTATAACTTACAACTCCTATGTATATAAAAAAAGCCCCCCAACGATATAACGCGGGCGGCTTTTTTTAATTCAGTGTAAAGGTTTACTGACCGCCTTTTGATCCAGCGATAGCATCCTTAACGTGATCGTTATGAACGATAATTTCTTTGAATGAATAAGCGCCACTTTTCGGAGACTTTGTCATAGTAATAACTTTTGAATATTCCTTACCAGCTCCGGTTTTTAGGGTTGCAACTACTTTCTTTGCCATTTTTTTTGAGTTATACGTTATACGTTATACGTTGTAAGTGCATGATGGAAATTTACACTTATAACTTACTACTTATAACTTAGTACATATTACTTAATTTCCTTGTGAACAGTCACTTTTCTAAGCACAGGGTTAAATTTCTTCAACTCCAGACGTTCGGTGGTGTTCTTTTTATTTTTAGTTGTAACGTAACGAGACATTCCAGCCATGCCACTTTCTTTGTGCTCGGTACATTCTAAAATAACCTGAACTCTATTGCCTTTTTTAGCCATTGTATTGTTTTTTGAGTTGTAGGTTGTAGGTTATAAGTTTTAGGTTATAAATCAAGCTTATTACTTGAAACAAGTGTGATTTTTAAGATATTCCTGAAACTTATTACTTATAACTTACTACTTATAACTATATATACCCTTTTTTAAGGAACTTATTAATTACGGCCGTGATGCCATTTTTACTAATGGTTTTGATCGCTGAAGTAGAAACTTTCAACGTGATCCATCTGTCTTCTTCTGGAATGTAAAACTTTTTTACATGCAGGTTAGGGTAAAACTTACGCTTGGTTTT
>NZ_JBKJUM010000011.1:0-12438 GCF_046590655.1 Daejeonella sp. | reverse complement strand
TGTATTTTTGGGCATAGCTTATTCTTGATGTGTAGTAACTCAAAAGTAGCTATAAAACCGGGGGCTTTGATCCCCGGTTTTTAACGAAAAATTATTTTAACCGGACACTAGTGATTTGAGAATTAGCGAATTGGAGCGTATCTTAAGCCATGTCAAGGCTCCCAAACATTGAAAATCCTATCGTTTCAAAGACTTTTTCTTTTGCAGTTAACGCTGCCAGATACTGTAAAACTTTGCAAAAAAGCAGGGAGTTTCCGCTTGCAAATCAGCTCTTCAAGAGTTCTACCTCAATTGGCGCCAATGTTCGGGAGGCGCAAAACGCAGAAAGCAGAGCTGATTTCATTCATAAATTCAAGATTGCAATTAAAGAGGTTGAAGAAACTGAATATTGGTTAGCTTTGTGCACCGAACTGTATGATCATACTGAGTTATCGGCATTAAAAGAACAATTATTAGACATTCAAAAAATCATAAATAAAATAATTTCCACGAGCAAAAAAAAACACCAGCTAATTAGCTTGGTTGCCAATTTGCTTATTTACTAATTCTCTAATTAAACTTATGAAGTTTTTCATCGACACCGCAAACCTTGCTCAAATTAAAGAAGCACAAGCCTTAGGTATACTTGATGGTGTAACTACAAATCCAAGCCTGATGGCTAAAGAAGGTATTACAGGCCATGATAACGTAATCAATCACTATAAAGCGATTTGTGATCTTGTAGAAGGTGATGTGAGTGCTGAGGTAATTGCAACCGATTTCGAGAATATGGTGAAAGAGGGCGAAATATTAGCCGCCCTTAATCCTAAGATCGTTGTTAAAGTTCCAATGATTGCCGAAGGCATTAAAGCTATTAAATACTTCAGCTCAAAAGGCATCAAAACCAATTGCACACTGGTATTTTCTTCCGGACAAGCTTTGCTTGCTGCTAAAGTTGGCGCTACATATGTTTCCCCCTTTATTGGGAGACTTGATGATGTTTCAACCGATGGCTTAACTCTTATTGAGGATATTCGTTTGATTTTCGATAATTACGGCTTTGAAACACAGATCCTTGCAGCCTCTGTACGCCATCCTATGCATATAATTAACTGTGCAAAAATCGGCGCCGATGTGATTACTGGTCCATTATCAGCTATGTCCGCTTTAATGAAGCACCCTCTAACTGATAGCGGATTGGCGCAGTTTTTAGCGGATCATGCGAAGGCAGCCGGGAAGTAAGTTGTTACGTGTGAGTTGTAAGTTATAGGTGGTAAGTTATAAGTTGGGACGGAAAGCCGAAGTTACATGAGACACTTCTTTGATCTCTTAATAATAGGTGGCGGTCCAATCGGGATGTCCTGCGCAATTGAAGCGCAAAAAGCCGGTTTGTCATATGTAATTATTGAAAAGGGTTGCCTGGTTAATTCTCTTTATAATTATCCGGCAAATATGACTTTCTTCTCTACCTCAGAAAAGCTGGAGATTGGGGGCGTGCCTTTTGTATCGAACAATATTAAGCCCACGCGAGCTGAAGCACTGGAATATTACAGAAGGGTCGCCGATAAGTTTGATCTAAACCTCCGTTTATTTGAAAAGGTGGAGGGTACAAAAAACGAGGCCGGAAAATATCTTATTCAAACAGACAAAGCAGAATACCTGGCTGAGAACGTTATTGTTTCGACGGGCTTTTATGATCTCCCCAACCTAATGAACATCCCGGGCGAAGATCTTCCTAAAGTCCGCCATTACTACAAGGATCCTCATTTCTATGCAAGACAGAAGCTTGTAATAATTGGTGCTAATAATTCATCAGTGGATGCAGCACTGGAAACATACCGAAAAGGCGCAGATGTTACCATGGTAATCCGAACTGAACAAGTTGGCGAACGAGTGAAATATTGGGTACGTCCGGATATCGTTAACCGGATCCTGGAAGGTAGCATTAAAGCATATTTCAACTCAAATCTTAGGTCCGTTCGTAAACACGAAGTTGAGATAGAAACCCCGGAAGGCAGGATTACAATTGCTAATGATTTTGTATTAGCCATGACAGGCTATAAGCCTGATTTTACTTTTCTTAAAAAACTAGGAATCCGGCTCTCTGGTCACGATTTACAATTGCCTGAACACGATCCGAAAACCATGGAAACCAATATAAAAGGAATCTATCTCGCTGGTGTAGTCTGCGGCGGAATGAATACACATAAATGGTTTATCGAGAATTCGAGGGAGCATGGGGAGCGGATCGTAAAATCTATTCAGAGCTCGGTAAAGAAATAGGATTCGATTTTTACAATAAGAATCGGATACCAATTGCCTGTTACCAGTTAACAGGCTGGGCGGATAACCATGCGAATATTCGAGTAAGTCATCATGCTAAGCATCCAGCCTGGTAACTGGCAGCTGGTAACTGGCAACTGACAACACCCTATTCAATCATATCCAACACTTCCCCAATTGGTTGGTCACTCTCAATCAAAATCCCCCTTACCCCTGCTGCCTCTCCGGCAATAACATCCCGTTCACGGTCGCCGATGAAATACGACTTAGACGCATCGACCTGGTACCGTGCTATGGCTTTTTCGAGCATCAGAGAGCCCGGCTTGCGGCATAGACAGTTCCCATTATATTGCGGATGATGATTACAGAAGTATGCTTCGGTGATCGTAATTCCCTGCTTAGCATAAGTATTGATTAAATGATCATGCATTTGCTGAAGTGTCTCCCGCGAGTACCAGCCTTTTGCCAGTCCGCCCTGGTTGGTGATAACGATCAGTAAATAGCCTCTGTCCTGCAATTCTTTCAGAGCAGTAAAATTATGCTCCAGGACCTGAAATTCTTCGAATTTGCATACATAGTCGCCCAATTCTTTATTTAAAACCCCGTCCCTGTCTAAAAAAACTGCTTTCTTCATCTATTTTCAATTGTATTGTAGATTGTGCAAAAATATTATCTTTATTGCTTAGTCATGCCCATTAACAATGACATTTGATTCGGTTATTGCTTTGGCTATGAAATAACTGAATTTAAATCACCTCGCCATTGCATCCCTGATGTAATTGTCTGCTACCGGCCAGGCAGGCGGGCAAAGCGAAGCCAAATGTCAAAAGCTAAATCACTAAAACAATTTCAGCCTTACATTGCTGCAAACAGCAAAGTGGCCGAATTTACTGTAAAATCAGTACTTCTCGGTGCAATTTTCGGAGTAATTTTCGGAGCTGCCACTGTTTATCTGGCGCTTAAAGCCGGACTGACTGTTTCTGCCTCTATCCCAATTGCTGTATTAGCGATATCAATTGGCAGGAAGTTTTTTAAGACAACAATTCTTGAAAATAACATCATTCAAACTACTGGTTCTGCAGGTGAATCCATAGCCGCCGGAGTAGTATTCACCTTGCCCGGTTTCTTGTTTTTATCTGCCGGCAGCAATAGCGAGTCCTTTTTTTCCTACTGGCCAATATTTTTCCTGGCGGCCCTTGGCGGTATTCTGGGGACTTTAATGATGATACCGCTTCGTCGCTCGTTGATCGTTGAAGAACACGATAACCTACCTTACCCGGAAGGAACCGCCTGTGCTTCAGTATTGATCGCTGGTGAAAAAGGCGGAGATTTTGCCAAGACTGCATATTACGGACTTGCATTTGCTTTCGCCTATGCGATATGGCAAAAGGTATTTCATGTAATAGCAGAGGCTCCCACCTGAGCAACTTCAAAAACCAATAAGTATTTCCCTTCGGCTACTGTAAATGGCGAAATCACCCCGGAGTATAGGGGTGTAGGATATATAATAGGTCCAAAAATAGCAGTTAAGCCGACTGATGATGACCTCTCATTTAAGACGGTGATTTTTGGTAGTATCGCGTTAGTTGTCCTAATGGCTGTTTTACCACAAATTCCAGGAGATTCTATTCTAAATAAGCTTTTGATTGGTGTTCTGGTTATTGTATTTGGATTCTTTTTTGTTACTGTTTCAAGCCGTATTGTAGGCTTAATTGGAACATCGTCCAACCCGGTTAGGAATGACTATAGCCACATTAATGGGCACCTGCTTAATTTTCATCAGTATTGGCTGGACAGGAGAGTTATATGAACCAATGGCCCTGGTAGTAGGAAGTATGATTTGTATTGCTGCCGCCAATGCGGGAGCAACTTCACAAGACCTTAAAACGGGATATATAGTTGGCGCAACTCCACGTTTCCAGCAGCTCGCCTTATTTGTAGGAGCCATCGTTTCCGCTGTAGTAATTGGCCTAACCCTATCGATCCTTGATCGTCCGAATGCTGAAATGATATCTCAGGGAATTAATCACGCCATCGGTACCGAAATGTATCCTGCACCACAGGGAACCCTTATGGCCACGCTGATCAAAGGCTTACTCTCCTTTAACCTGGACTGGCAATTCGTTCTTGTCGGAGTATTCCTTTCTATTACCATGGAACTTTGCGGCGTCAAATCGCTTTCATTCGCGGTAGGCGCTTACCTCCCATTATCTACGACTCTGCCAATTTTTGCAGGGGGTGCCATTAAGGGATTAGTTGATCGGAGGTCTAGAGACCAGCACGAAAAACAGGAGGATGAAGACCTTGGCAAGGGGAATCTTTTCGCCACGGGATTGGTGGCTGGAGGTGCATTAATGGGGGTGCTTTATGCGTTCCTTATGGCTTTCGAAAGTACTGCAGAACCAGTAGGAAGCCTCAATATGGAGGAATCTCTAACCGGGGCCCTTGGAGAAGGAGGCTTCCAGATTATGGGATTCTTGTTTTTTGTGGGGATGGGGATTACTCTTTATCGGATAGCGATCAGTAAAATATAAGGAGGTCGCAGGGTTCTTCCCCGACTAGGTCGGGGATCTCGTGCAGACGCGGCGCAGCTCGCGTCCTCTGGATATATCAAATAAAACTCATTCAAAACCACAGCGGAGCGACATTTAGTTCGTTAATTGTTTGCATACGAAATAAGCTGATTGACACGGCGGCTGTGGCCGCATGTCATTAACGAGATCCCCGACCATTCGGGGAACAGTCTTATAAATGACTAACCCCTCCCGATACAATAAATTTCATTGCCTCGCTTGCGCTCATATTTAATGTTTTCACACGCTCAACACTAACAATACATAGTTGGCCGGCAAATGAATATGATAGAGGGAAATAAACCGCTACTTCGCCCGGGTAACCAATTTTTGAAAGGTCTTTTTGGGTAATAAATCCGATCTTTTTAAGGCCGGTCTCGTTTACCTCAACAACAACCGGCTCGCTGAACTTTTTATCATCACCCACAAATGCCTCCGTGAGGTCTTTGAATGATGTGTATATTACATTGAACACGGGCAATCTCCTCAACCATCGGGCAAACCATTTTTTTATGGGATCGGTGACAAAATTGGTTACTATAATTCCTACTACGATCAGGATAACTAAAACAGTCAGTATACCCAGGCCTGGGATGTAAATTGGCTTGCCCATTTGATCAACCCAAATCACGTCGCTAAGGTTTAATGCCGTGTCAACCTTAACAAAGATCCAGTAAATAAGAAACACGGCAGCGGCTAAAGGAAGAATCACAAGCGCTCCCCTGATCATATAATTTAGTAAAGCCCTGACTATTCTATTCATAATAATAAACTCTTTTTACTCTCTGGGAAATTCCCGTTAAAACCTCATATGGGATGGTTTGCATTTGCTGCGCAAGATCTTCAACCCGGATAACATCATTGAAGACGATCACTTCATCCCCCTCTGTTGCATTTATACCCGTAATATCAATCATACACATGTCCATACAGATCCTACCTATAGTTCTGACCTCTTTCCCTCGTAACAACATCGTGCCTACACCATTGCCCAGTTTCCGACTATAACCATCTGCATACCCAATTTTCACCGTTGCAATTGTACCGCCATCTGGCATTTTGCCTTCACGGCCATAACCGATTGTATCACCTGCCGGGATCTGTTTGATCTGCGAAATGCTGGATTTCAGCGAAGTTACAGTTTGCAGAGGAGATTTGGTAACGATTGATGTATCGATTCCATAAAGGCCTATACCTAACCGTACCATATTGAAGGTCGCATCAGGCCAGCGGCTGATTCCGGAAGTATTTGATAAGTGACGGAGGATAGGGTAAGTGTAATTCCTGGTAACCTGCTCAGAAAGTGTTGTAAATAGTATTATCTGTTGCTTCGTAAATTCGTCCTGCCCCGGGTCTTCACTAGCAACCAGATGTGAGAATATGCTCTGGATATGAAGTGAAGGATTTTCGGAAAGAATATTGAGTAGCTGATCTATTTCATTTTCCATAAAACCAAGCCGGTGCATGCCTGTATCAATTTCGAGATGTACAGGATAGCTTTTGATGCCTTTACGGCTAAGTGTAACTAAAAATTCTTCCAGTATTCTTAGACTGTATATTTCCGGTTCAAGGGTATTCTCAATAATGGTATCAAAGGCCATTGAATCGGGGCTCATTACCATTATCGGCAGACTGGTTCCTGCCTTTCTCAAAGCGACACCTTCATCGGCATAGGCGACAGCTAAATAATCCACCTTATTAAACTCCAACAGATTTGTGATCTCAAAACTTCCGCTCCCGTATGAAAATGCCTTCACCATGGCCATTATTTTAGCCCCCAAAGGCAGCAGTGATTTGTAATAGTTAAGGTTATGTTCTAATGCATTCAAATTGATTTCCATTACAGTTTCATGCACTTTCTGAGTAAGCAGCTGGCTTATTTGTTCAAATTCGAATGCCCTTGCTCCTTTAAGAAGGATAGTCTCATGCCCAAATTTTATGGTCCGGAAAGCTTTAAGAAAATCCGCAGTTGTTTCATAAAACTCTTTTTCACAATTGAATTTTACACCATACTCACTGATCAGCTTACCCACGCCAATCAGCCGCTCGACAGATTTATTCTCAATCATTTGTCCGACCTGTTGATAAACTTGTTCGGAATCAGAACCTGGTATGTCCGAGAGTATCAATGTGCGTCTCGAATACTGGTTCTGCTGTTTTAGAAAATCAAGAGCAATAGCGAGTGAAGAAAGATCCAGGCTATAGGAATCATCAATTACTGAACAGTTATTAATCCCTGTTTTAAGCTCCAGCCTCATACCGATAGGTACTAATTTTTCAAGCCGTTTATCAGCTTCTTCAGGTTCATAACCAAGGGCTAGCAAAGTTGCCCAACAAATGATGGCGTTCTCCACCGAAGCCTGGTCAGTAAAAGGGATCACAACTTCTACATCTTTGCCCTTATACTTGCCACGCAAAAATTGATATTTGTCATCGAGAATTTCGTCGTCAAAGATTTCGAGATCTGCTTTACCGCGGTAAGACCAGGTAAATTTATTAGTTCCCGGCAGTTCACCCTGATACTGATCAAGGTATTTACACGAATAAATAAAAAGATCTACCCCTTCAAATAACTTTAGTTTTTCCCTTATCTTCTCTTCCAACGACTCAAATCCTTCCTGGTGGGCCTCACCAATATTGGTAAGAACTCCAATGGTAGGTTTTATCATTGCTGCCAGAGCAGTCATCTCATCCGATTTAGATATACCAGCCTCAAAAATGGCGAGATCATTCTCTTCATTCATCTCCCAAACCGAAATTGCGACTCCTAACTGAGAATTATAACTTTTTGGACTTCTTACAATATTATTTTCAGGAGCAAGAACCTGATAAAGCCATTCTTTGACAATTGTCTTCCCGTTACTTCCGGTGATTCCGATAACGGGATATTGAAATTTTGAACGATGGAATGCCGCAAGTTCCTGGAGCGCTTTTAGGGTATCCTCTACCAGGTAAAAATTACTTTCTTTGAATGCAAGATGGTCAAATTCCGAATCGGAGATAACGAAGTTCCGCACTCCGGCTTCATAAACTTCATTGATAAAACTGTGTCCGTCACGGCGACCTTTTAATGCAAAAAAAAGTCCTTGATCCAAATCACTAAGCTTCCGGCTGTCGGTCAAAAGCGTCCGGATCATTGCGTCTTTAAGCTGAACAGACGCCTTCGCATTCATGCCCGCCGTTAATTCTTCCGCAGAATAAAGGATATGGTTCATCGTTTGCTAATTTCACTATATTTTAAAGAATAAATTGAATATTTGCGATATTTCATCAAATTGAAAAACGAACAAGTCACCCCTAAAGTTTTTACCAGGAGCGAGTGTAAAACTAAGGCAGAAAGTTTCTGCGCCTATCAGGAACGTTCTCAGCATGAGCTAAGAAGCAAACTATACGACTGGGGTTTACACGAAAGAGAAGTAGAGGAAATTATCTCTGAGCTTATCCAGCTAAACTTTCTTAACGAAGAACGCTTTGCAATGGCATATACCCTTGGGAAGTTCCGGATAAAAGGCTGGGGCAAAAACAAGATCCGGCAGGGACTGAAAATAAAACGGGTTCCCGATAAAATGATCATTAAAGCTCTTATGGCTATTGATACAGATGATTATATCGCGAAACTCAAAGGCTTGATTGAGAAAAAAAGCGCATCTATGAAAGTAAGTGATCCTTATAAACTTAGGTTTATGCTATCAAGATATGCAGCACAAAAAGGGTATGAGCAGGATTTAATTAGGGATGTACTTAAAAAAGATGATTAGATAAATCAACAAATAACTTATGGCTGATTCAACCCCATTTTACATTGACAATGAAACTCCCTGGGAAGACCTTGGCGACGGGTTATCATTACTTGGTCTCTTCCCCGACTGGATCGGGGATCTCGTAAATGGCACGCGGCCATAGCCGCTGTGTCGACCGGCCCATTTCGTTTGAAATCTATTAACGACTTAATGTCGCACCCTGGGGTTTAGAGCCGGCGATGTTTAATATATCAAGTGGACGCGAGCTGCACCGCGCCTGCACGAGATCCCCGACCTAGTCGGGGAAGAGCATAAAAAAAGCCCGCCCCTTTTATATCGAGCGGGCTTTAAATTTAAACAGAAGTTTTAAAGCATTTTGCCCTCAGAATCTACTTCAATAACATCATATCCGAGTTTTTGTAAACCCGGTTTAATCGCAGCCTTATCTCCCACTATCACAATATTCATTTTATCGACAGGCAGATGTTTTGCTGCCAGGGCATTGATCTCATTTTTCGTAATAGTTTGCAAGATCTCATTCTGTTTCTTAACGAAACCGCTTTCCAGATTATAGCGGATAATATTATTCAGAAAAGCGGCCTTCTGAAACGCTGTTTCATATCTGCGGGCATCACTTTGTCCTATTGCGCTCTTTACAAAAGCTAATTCAGCGTCAGTAATTCCCTCTTCTTTATAGCGTTTTATCTCTTTCATAAATTCAACTACTGAGCTGTCGGATACGTTTGTACGAACACCCGCAGAAGCCGTGTACGGTCCGGCGGACTCAGTTCCCGAAAAACCAGAACCGGCTCCGTAGGTGTAACCCTTATCCTCACGCAAATTCAAATTAATACGGCTGTTGAATGCACCACCAAGTATATAATTCATTATGCCTGCTCTGTAATACTCACCAGTTGCATCGAAAGGTAAAGCCAAATAACCAATCCGTATTTCAGATTGTGCTGCTTTGTCTTTATTTACCAGATATATCTTAGTTTTCTCTATAGCAGCCGTTTTCGCATCCGCCGGGATCTGTACCGGATTTGCCTGCCATTTATTAAGGAAAGCCAGTTTAGGCATGATAGCCTTTTGCTCTGTATCTCCAACAATAACAATATCAGCAACAGAAGCCGAGAAATTATCATTATAAAACTTCTTGACATCATCCAAAGTTATCGTTCCAACGCTTGCTATTGTACCGCTATTAGGGATTGCCATAATGTTGCCTTCACCATATAATAATTTGTTATAAACGTTTGAAGCAACAACAGGTGCTTGTGTGCTTTGGTTGGCAATCGACTCCAATGTTTGTTTCTTCAAACGATCGAAATCAGCCTGATCAAAACGAGGGTGAAGCATACGTTCTTCAAGCAGTACTAAAGTTCCATCCAGGTTCTTTGTAAGTGATTGCACCTGTATATTCATACGGTCAGAACTACTAAAAAAACTTATGGAAGAACCTAGCTTTTCAAGCTGGCTGCTGATCTCTTCCGCAGTATATTTGTCAGAAGCTTCATTAAGCATAGCAGCTGTGAGTGATGAAATGCCGGCCTTTGCAGGATTCATAGCTTCTAGCTTATGGCCTCCCTTAACCGATACCAGGAGAGTTACTGATGGAACTTCATCATTTTTAGCCCCTATGATACGGACACCATTCGTGGTTTTATCTGTCCAATACGGTGGCACTTTTACGACCGGATTAGCTCCAGCGGCAGGGCGCATCTTACGATCGAAATTATCTGTTGCTTTTTGATATTTTAATCCGCTATATTGATCTTTTGGTGCAACATAACCAGATGTGTTCACAGTATAATTATCTGCGGTAGCCACAGCATCTGGTTTGCCTTTCGGCACCACGCTTAGTATAACCGCATGTTTACCTTTAACGTACTTATTGTAAACCCGCATCACGTCAGCACTATTGACCGCTTTATAACGTTTCAGGTCAAGAGGTAAATAATTAGGGTTACCGGTAAATGTTTGGTATGCTGCCAATGCGGAAGTTTTTCCAGAAACACTGGAAAGACTGTTGATTTCACCCGTTTCATAAGAAACTTTGAAACGCGTGAGTGCATCTTCAGAAACACCTGTGGTCTCAAATTCAAGAAGCGCAGCCCGAACCATCTTTTCCATATCGCCCAGAGTTTGGGTTGGAAAAGGCAGCACTGTAACAGAGAATTCGCCGCCTAGTTCAGAAGCTTGATTTGAAACGCTCGCCTGAACTGCTTTTTGAGTTTTAACAAGATTCTTGTAAAGTATAGAGTTCTTACCCCTGCCGATAATGTCTGCTAAAAGATCTAATGGCACCTCGTCAGCGTGAAAACGTGGAACCGAAGGAAATGTCATTTGAAGCATCGGAAAACGAACATTGTCTTCATACGATATGTATCTGTCATTATTAAGAACAGGAATTGGAAGTTTCATATTGCTAACCTCGGGACCTCTTTGTATAGTACCGAAATATTTCTCGGCAAGTTTTAACACCTGCGCAGGTGTAATATCGCCGCCAACTGTTAATGTCGCATTGTTCGGACCGTACCAGCGAAGGAAAAAGTTCTTTAGGTCATTTACATTTCCACGATTCAAATCCTCCAGGTATCCGATGGTCGTCCACGAATAGGGATGTCCATAAGGATACAGCGCTGCCGAAGCCTTTTCGTAAACAAGACCGTAGGGCCTGTTATCATAATTCTGGCCCCGCTCATTCTTTACAGTAGAACGCTGAATCTCAAATTTCTTCTGAGTTACTGCATCAAGTAAAAAACCCATTCTGTCAGCTTCAAGCCACAAAGCGGTTTCCAGTTGATTGCTTGGGAGCGTCTCATAATAATTTGTGCGGTCACGGTTGGTGCTACCGTTCAAAGTTCCTCCTGCTTCAGAGATAATCTTAAAGTGAGCTTCATCGCCAACATTATCCGATCCCTGGAACATCATGTGCTCAAAAAAGTGGGCAAAGCCTGATTTACCCACTTCTTCACGTGCCGAACCCACATGGTAAGTTACGTCGACGTGCACTATAGGATCAGAGTGATCTTCATGTACAACTACCGTCAGCCCGTTTGGCAATACATATTTCTCGTAAGGGATTAGGATCTCATTCCCTTTACGGGTTACCTTTTCAACCAACCTGGTCTGGCCGGGCGATTTAGTAGTTTGTGCCTGCACCTGGACACCCAGGAACGCAAGCATTAAGATGCTTAGTTTAAACTTTTTTATCATAAGGATTTTATAATTGGACATGCAAAGTAGCGATTTCCAAAATAGTCTGCAAGACAGATCAAGTCCCCCGCCACGGGATGTTTACCCATTTATCACGAATTTACACCTGAATACGCGATCTCAATAAATTTGACTCCAGAAAGGTCACTACCATGTTGCATGAAAAAAAATTACCCTCATTGATAGTAAGGAATGTTCGCCTGGGAATAATGTTTGATATGCTTAATGAATTGGCCAGCGGGGTTGCTTCTGACCAGTCGCAAATAAAAAATTGATATAGTTGAAGAATGGGAGAGTTGAGGGAAAAAATGAGTAATCTGGATAACAAGATAAATTTGGAAAAAATAGCAAAAGAGCGATACCGGAAACTAATTTGCCTTTTTAGGCAGAAAACCTTCACAATTAACGTTTCCTTGAATTACATCCTCAAATCGGGATTTAAAAAAGAATCGGTGAAATGGAGATCCAATGGGTCATCATATAAATCAAAACTTCTTGATTGATGTCCTCTCTCCTTAACTCTTTCGTGGTTGTTCAATTTTTATTTTACAATTTGTTCGAATTGTACTGTTTAATTTAGACAAAGGCTTTTCTCGCTTCTCTGTCAGGATCGTTCTTTAATTCGGACTGATCATCAAGAATCA
>NZ_JBKJUM010000116.1:0-23039 GCF_046590655.1 Daejeonella sp. | reverse complement strand
CAGCTTCGAATTTACGTAGTCCTTAAAATTGATTTTCAGCAGGCTAAATACTTCCTCTGCGCTAAGCGGTTGAATGTTGTTGATTGTAGTCATGAGTGATTTTAAAAATGGTAAGATGATAAGCCGAAAATTCAATACTTACCAATGTATTGGTACAACAACCCCGCCAGAATAAGGAGATCGAAATTGCCCGCCTGACCAGACGGGCAGGCAAGCGTACTTACACATACCCTAAACTCGGGCCCGCAAACCCTTGATCATTCCCTGCACCTGCTTTCCCAGTAGTCCGAAGATTAGACCGCCTATTATAAACAAAGAAGCCACAAGTTTCCATGAAGGGAGTTCTTCACCCAGATACAATGCTGAACTTAAAAATCCAATCACCGGAACTAAAAGCGTAAAAGGAACGACGGATGAAGTCGAATAGGACTTCATTAGAAAACCCCATGCGCCATAACCAACATGGGTTGAAACATAAACTATGTAGAAAACAGCCAGAATGGTATCCCAGGAAGAATTTTGTAGTGAAATCATGATTAAATCCGGACCATCGAAAAACAATGAAATAAGTAGCATGGGTGGAAATGCAAACAGGTTTCCCCAAACTACAAGCGCCAGAGGCGAATCAGAGTGGATTTTTTTTGTGAACATATTTCCTGCAGCCCAAGAAAATGCAGCAAGCAACATCAGAATCAGGCCTATGAAAGTACCCCCACTTTCAACATGAGTTCCAACAATCCCAATCCCTATAAATGAGATCAGAGAGCCCATAATCTTGAACGGGCTTGGCCGGTCGTGAAAGAATATAAAAGCAAGGCCGATTGAAAAGAATACCTGAATCTGAAGTACCAGGGACGCAAGGCCGGGCGACAAACCCATATGGATCCCGGTGAATAGCAGTCCGAACTGCATGGCGAAATTAAATAAGCCAAATCCTATGATCAATTTCAACGGAGCTTTTGGCCTCGGGAGAAAGAATACCCAGGGGAGAGCTGAAAGTCCAAATCGGATAGCACATAAAAGGAACGGGGGCAATGTTTTTAAGCCAATAAATACAGCAATAAAATTGACACCCCACATTAGTACAATCGAAAGTACTATGAGGATGTGTTTTGGTGTTAAATTGATGGTGTTTCCCATTATAATTAAGAAGCGGCAAAAGTACGAATAGGATTCATGGGAAGGAAGGATTACTGGATGTTTAGGAAAATAGGATGTATAAGAGAATAGGATGCAATGGATGATAGGATTCATAGGATTACAGGATGCAGAAGCTTTTCTAAAAATTACTAAATTTATTCAGCGGCAGCATCGTAAAAGCCATTGATAGTATTATTAATTTAGTTTTTGGATATTGCTAATCTGAGCGCGAGATATTAAATCCCAAATATTAAAAAACGTTATGGCAAAAAAACCAACCGATATTATGACTGAGGCCTCAGATTCATTTCCAATTAATGAACTTTTGGAAGCAAACCCCAGCTTCACCCGGCGCGAAATGCTGGGGATTACAGGCCTGGCTGGCTTGACAGTGATGGCCGGTAACGCGGCTGCCGCTTTTCCCCGAGCCCAGCAATCTCGCCCCCGAATTGCCGTCCTCGCTACCTATTGGGGTGCAACAAGATCTCACGCTGACTGGCTGGTAAATAAGCTGATCGATGGTTATTGGTGGCAGGGTGCTCATACCGAATCCCGGGTCGAAGTAGTGTCTCTCTACCTTCACCAGCATGATACAAGCCTGCTCGGACAGAAAGTGGCCAAAGCGAAAGGCATTCCCGTATTTAAAACAGCAGGTGAAGCGTTAACGCTTGGGGGCAAGGAGCTTGCAGTAGATGGGGTGGTCATAGTTGCAGAACATGGCAACTATCCAACCGATCTCAAGGGGCACTGGCTTCTGCCTCGATGGTGGATGTACAATCAGGTCATTCAGGTTTTCGAGCAAAGCAAGCGTTCGGTGCCAGTCTTTAACGACAAACATTTCTCCTACAACTGGGATGAAGCCAAGTGGATGTTTGACAAATCGCGTGAGCTTGGCTTTCCGTTAACCGGGGGATCACTCCTCCCGGTCTATTACCGGAAACCGGAGATAGAACTGGAGAATGACACCCCAATTAAAAACTCGATCGTAGTTGGAGCTGCACCTGATGAGGGAGCTATATTCCATTGTATAGAGCTGCTTCAAGCTTTTGTGGAGCGTCGTAAAGGGGGCGAAACAGGTATAAAGTCGGTACAATCCATCCGTGGGCCGGAAGCATTGAAATGGATCGAAGGCAATGCATGGGCAGGCAAATTGCTCAATGCAGTGTTGGCGAGTTTAAATTTCACGCGTGCTAGTGTTTTTGAGAATGTCCGCACAAACATCTGTGTCATTGAGTACCGGGATGGAACAAAGGCAGCTATAATTGGCAAAACGGGGCCGGAATGGACCTATGCAGGTGAAATTGAAGGGCGGAGTGAGCCAGCAATCGTTTCTTTGCTTGGCTTCGCGGGCGCTTTCGGTCAGTATCACGCCGGGAATGCCCAACCGCACTGGATCACAGAGATGATGGTGACCAGGAAAGAACCCTTTAACCCTGAACGTCTTCTGTTGACAACCGGCATAACCAACTATTACATGGAATCAAACTGGGAGAATGGTAAATACTCAGCCATTGGACGCCGCATCGAGACGCCATTTATGAATTTGACCTACCGCCCAACACGGGGAGCGCAATTTAACAAAGGAGTGCGGCCGCCGGAGAGACCGTATATTCGGGGGTTTGACCAGTAATCGGAGGTCGGAGGTCTGAGGTCGGAGGTCTGATGTCTGATGTCGGAGGTCTGATGTCTGAGCATATCCTTCAGACTCCATACTTCCGACTTCGAAACTAAAATAACAGAAATCTAAAAACATCTATGAAACGACGAACCCTTATAAAGACCCTATCCCTCCTCCCCCTGGCCGGGAGTTTTCCAATCGATTCCCTGTTAGCTGGACCGGCTCGAGGAATAAATATCCCTTTGAATTTGCAGAACAAGCCGATGCCAGAATTGCATCGCAAGGCATTTGTTATGGATGGCCACACCCACGTAATGACCCGCGAGCTTTTAATGGGGACAGATATCGGGCAACGTTATACAAATGGCAACGTGGACTTACCAAGAGCCAGAGAAGGTGGCGTGGACGCGATGTTTTTCTCAGTGTATACTCCCGAACACTATTATCCCGGCAGGTTTGAAGTGAAGAACACTTTCCGGGTTGTAAACCTGGCCTTAGACCAAATCAAAAAGAACAATTCGCAGATCGAACTCGCGCTTAATGCTTCTGATATACAGCGTATCAACAAAAAGGGTAAAATGGCGGCTTTCCTCGATCTTGAGGGACCCTGGGACCTGGACGGCGACATTAACCTCCTTCGGGCCCTCCATCGCCTGGGTCTGAGATCCATACAGCTTCCCGCACATAATACTACAAATGCTTTTATTGACACCTGCAACGACGTAAGCCGTTGGAATGGCATTAACGATCTCGGAAAAAAGATCATCCACGAAATGAATGACCTGGGAATGGTTATTAATATTGCTCATGCCTCGAACGCCGCTATTTTACAATCTGTTGAGGCAAGCAGACATCCGCTCATTTATAGTCATGGCGGATTTTATGGGATCGTGCCTCATCCGCGTTGTATTACCGACGAAGCCGCAAAGGCCATGGCGGCAAAAGGCGGGGTCATCGGTATCCATTTTGGAAGCCTCTTCAACAATCCAAAATACTGGGCCTGGCAACAAGGGCTGAAAACATCAAATGAGACCAAGCCTGCCACGGTTCAGGCAGCTCCTCTGAAGACAATTGAAGAAGTAGATAAAGCAGTGCTTAAAGAAGTTCCTCTCAGCTTCAAGGGAATCATCCCTGACGAATATTGGATGCAAGTAGATCAGCTGGCGAAAGTAATAGATTATGGTGTAAGATTAGTTGGCGAAGACCACATGGCATTGGGTTCGGACCTGGATGGCGGACCGGAATTGCCCAGGGAAATTAAAGACATCAGCGATTATCCGCAAATCACCATGGCGATGCAAAGGCTTGGATATACAGATCAGCGAATCAAAAAGATCCTTGGATTAAACTGGCTCCGGGTTATTAGGGAGGTTACCGAGGGAAAATAATGTGTTTAGATGCCCGTGCAAATAAGCATAGATCTAAAAAGACCTTTTTATCGTAATTCGAAATGAAACCATTTACTCTATTTATATTGATTATCACTGCGTTAATTTATACCAGAAACATTGTTTTAATTCAGCATTACTTTTTGTGCACTGCTGGTACAGGTTCGGGTTGCGGAGGTTTAATAATTGAATAAATGAATCCATCATCAACATGTTTAATCCTTTTTGTCAGATCCCCTGTGCTTGGGAAGGTAAAAACCCGGTTGGCCGCGACTATTGGTGAAAAGCAAGCTTTAATGATATATGAGCTTCTGCTAAAGCATACACATGATATAACGGCAAGTTTAACATGTACAAAATATGTCTATTATGCAGACGAAGTTAGTCCCGTTGATTTATGGGATGAGGGAAATTTCATCAAAACTGTCCAGAAAGGAAATAACCTTGGCGTACGCATGCAAAATGCTTTCCACGCTGCTTTTGATGGAGGCCATCAACGCGTTGTGATTATTGGAAGTGATTGTTACGAACTTGATTCAGAAATGATTATCAGGGCATTTAACTTCCTCAACCATAATGATGCAGTGATTGGCCCGGCAGAGGATGGCGGTTACTATCTGCTTGGTTTAGCGAAATCGTTTCCAGCTATTTTTGAAGGGAAAATATGGAGTACGCATTCAGTTTGCGCTGACACGATAAAGGATCTGGAAAGTAAGAGTATGTCATACAAGCTACTTCCTACACTCAATGATGTAGATGAAGCGGCTGACCTTGAACGAAGTAAAATACGACTTAGCGATAATCCAGCATCGCCTGATAGGCTGTAACCATACTTTCTTGTGAAGCTCCTGACTTATACATCCGGATTATTTTATAATTTGCCATTTGAATAGTAAGCCAGGAATTGGTCTCGTATTTTCTGGCAGAAATAAGAGCAGCCTTCCTGAAAATCTTATATTGTCTGTTTTTTCTCGTACGGGAACAAAACTCAAACTCTTCCATAATCTTAAGTGAATTGTTGAATCCTCCTGATTCCTGAAATAGCTTTTTGGTTATGAATAAAGTTTGGTCGCCGCCCATACCTTCAAGCGTATCGAAGCGACTCAGTAAGGAATTTATTTTCAACAACCAACTTTTACTTTGATATGCCGATCGGTAGCGTCCCAGATCATAGCCCTCATCAATAGCTGACATGATATCGGTGGCGTAGCTGCGGGGCGGCAGAGTATCGGCATGGACAAAATAAAAAATCTCGCCTGTAGCTAATGATGCTCCATAATTCATTTGAGAAGCTCGCCCCCTATCAGGTGAATTTACAGTGCGAGCACCGGCGCTGATGGATAAAGCCAGAGTTTCATCCTGACTGCCGCCATCGCAAACAATTATCTCTTTCAGCAATTCTGTCCCGGTTTCGGATAGATATTTTACAAGGGATGAAATCGCTGGAGCTTCGTTCAATGTTGGAATTATAACACTTATGCTCATAGGCAAGAAATAATCTTAACCGAATTACGTAAATTAAAATGTAAAAAAATGGTAAGCGCAAATTTCATGCGAAAGTCATTACATACGATGAACTTGTAAAGCCCTATAAAGAAGTGGCAAACTAATTCTGCTCCTTAAGCCAACTAAGAGTTTTTTGCAAGCCGACTTTTAATGGTGTAATGGAATATTCAAGCTCGCTGCGTGCTTTTTCTGAAGAAACCAGCCAATTTTTAGAATATTTCCGAACGAATGGCGGTGTAATTAATGGATGCTTACCAATTGTATTTGCTATTCCAAGCTGCAGGTACGACAATAAAAGCAATATGGGCAGAGGTACGCTGTAAAGCTTTCGGCTCTCGCCGCTGAGCTCATCTATCATCCGAAAAAATTCATTGTAAGAGGCATTTTCCCCTCCAAGTAGATATCGTTCTCCTGGTTTCGCATATTTCATCGCTTTCAGAAACCCGGCGATCACGTCGTCGATGTAAACATAGTTTCCTATGCTTTCTCCACTGCCAGGTTTGATATTCCATTTTCCATTAACATACATTTTAATAAGTCTTGTAAAACCGTTACTCTCCGTTAGTAACCCCGGGCCATACACTCTGCTTGGATTTACAATGATTACCTGAAGTCCCCGCCCGACAAATTGCTCAGCCACATTCTCAGCTTTCAATTTGCTTGCTTCATACATTGTCGCCAGTTCGGGTAAACGATTAGTAGTTTCAGCAACAGGCTTGCCGTCAAGGGAATGACCCACGACACCGGCGGTAGACGTAAAAAGAACCTTTTTGACATCCAGACTTATACAACATTCCAGAACGTTCTGAAGACCATCCACATTCAACCGGTTAAACATTGTGGAATCTCTATTCCACACCGAAGCAAGGGCAGCAAGGTGATAGGCTTCCTCACAAGTATTTAAGGCTTCCCTTATCGATTGGATATCTAATATACTGCCGTGAAAAAGCTTAATATTTGGATGTTTTAAAAGCTTCTCAGCCTTTGGCACGTCCCGCACAAGAGCATGTATAATATTCCCTTTTTCTGCCAGATTCAAGGCGAGAATTTGCCCCAAATATCCGGTTGCTCCGGTGATAAAGATTCTTTTCATAAAACGTTCTTAATATACCAGAAGATTTAATTTGAAACATCTATAAGATTAAAAAAATAAGAACCTCATCCCTACCTATCAATTTTAAACCCCATCAGAAATCGAAAATTTCTTTTCAGATTCCACAATATTTATGAACTTTGGATTGCTGAATATACTTTTGATAAAATAAGAAAACAAAAACTTGTTTCAGTACTTTAAAAGGATGTCTTTGCTCTCATCTGATTTTCTAATTCAAGGGCGAAAGGAATAAACTCGTTAACCTATGGAGACCATTACAAGTCTAAAAAAAGAAATATCAGCTTTAAAAAAAGAAATCAATCAGTTAGAACTTACGGAAAGATTAGCAACTGTCAAAAATGACGAACAATCAGAATATCTGGACTCTCAGGCACGCTTCCGTACGGTATTCGAATCTTCCAGGTTAGGAAATAAAATAATCTCTTCAGATTTAACGATCATAGAAATAAATCCTGCATTAGTAGAGTTATTGGGATATGACAGTAAGGATGAACTAATTGGGACAAAAATACTTGACTTTTCTCCCTATGAACATCATCAACATTGGCAGTCGCTTCAGGAAAATCTTTGGAATAAATCTTCACCCTCTTTTAAGCTCGAAACGTGTCTGAAAAAGAAAGATGGAAGTCTAATCTGGTGTAATGTAAATTCAATTCTTTTTGAAGACAAAAACGAAACCTTAGGTTTCACTATAATTGAAAATATTACGGTTAAGCGTGAAATCCGATTACATAAGAATGAATTTATTAACATCGCCAGCCATGAATTGAAGACTCCTTTAACGAGTTTAAAAGCCGTAGTCCAGCTATTCAACAAGTTATTATTAAAGGATACAAGAATAAACAATAAAGTTCTCGGTCTAGCAAAAGACGCAGAACGGTATATTGAAAAGCTTAATCATTTGGTTGAAGATCTTTTAAATGCTACAACACTTGGTGAAGGACAGTTGATTTTAAATAAAAAACGATTTTCATTAAAAGGGCTTATAGATGGATGCTGTAGTCACATCCGATTAAACGGGTACAATAAAATTATACATACTGGCAATCATGATGTAGAAGTGCTCGCTGATAAACACAGAATAGATCAGGTACTGATAAATTTCCTAAACAATGCCGTAAAGTTCGCGCCACACTCAAAGAAAATTATAATCAATGTTGATGATCTGGGAGATAAGATCAAAGTTTCCGTAATCGACCATGGCAAAGGCATTTCTCCTGAATTTGTGCCATTTTTATTTGACCGATATTATAGTGTCGATGAAAATCTAGCATTCACCCCGGGTTTTGGTCTTGGCCTGTTTATCTCAGCGGAGATTATCCGCAAGCATGGTGGCCAGGTCGGCGTAGAAACAATAATCGAAAAGGGTTCAACATTTTGGTTTACACTACCTAAAAGGTTTGAAGTTTAAACTGCAGCTAAGACTTATTAATGTAGATTAATGGTGTTAACTGAGCCGATTGTTCCTGTGTGCTCAGACGACCTTCCCTGCAGTGCTTCAAGCTATTTACCATTGGTTAGCTCAGCCTTCAAAATATAGAAAATAATACAGTAAACTCCGATCTGCATCATTAAAAGATAGAAGGAACTATTTACCAAGGCTCCGCTATAAGTGTCGAAAGCAGGTGCCTGGAGCCATTTATAATAAAATGCATTAGCTGGTAACAAAAAATACTATTCGGCGTACAAAACTTTTGTACCAGTAATCAGTTACATTTATAACGGAGCCTGACCAGCTTTTCACGTAGTTAAAACGGAGCTTCTTGATGAATTTTACAAGCCTGAAAGCCATTTTCGACGCTTCCCCCAGCCCGCTTCTCATTCTTTTGCCCGATTTTCCCCGATTCACAATCGTATGTGCCAATAAAGTATATTGTAAGCTTACAAACACCCCGGCTAGCCAGTTGATTAATAAGGAGCTATTTGAAGCCTTCCCGGAAAATCCAAACGATCCCGAAGCGAACGGTAAAGAAAACCTGACTTCATCATTGAATCAAGTAATTGCTACGAAGAATGCTCACAGAATGGAAACTCAGAAATACGATGTTCCTGTTCCGGGCACCCAACATTTTGAAGAGCGATACTGGAGTCTGGAAAATATTCCCGTTTTAAATGATAATGGCGAGATTGTTTACATTATGCATAGCTTAAGCGACGTAACCGAAAAAAAAGGTTTGGAACAAGCCTTTGATGTTGAAAGGCAGCGGTTTCACGACTTGTATTCGCAAGCGCCATCTTGCATGGGAATTCTAAAGGGACCTGACCATGTATACGAACTTGCCAATCCCCTCTATTTAAAGTTAATTGATAAGAAAGATATAATCGGCAAAACTGTGAAAGAAGTTTTGCCCGAATTGGAAGCACAGGGAATTTTTAAGTTTCTGGATAACGTTTATCAAACCGGGAACACATTTTCAGCAACTGAAATGCTTGTGCAATTTGATTTTGATGGGAATGGTAAACTGGTTGATACTTACCTGAATTTTATATATCAGGCCCACCGAAATAATGAAGGGCAAATCGATGGCATTCTTTTCTTTGCGATAGATGTAACTGAGCAGATTTTATCGCGTAAGAAGATACAATCAAGTGAAAATCGCTTTAAAACATTAATCCAGGAAGGTTCTGATCTAATCAGTATCATTGATGAAGACCTGAACTATATATATTTAAGTCCGGCCTATACCAAAGTGCTCGGAATCAAACATGAGGATTTGATAAGCACCGCTCTCATTGACCGAATTCATAAGGATGACCTGGAAATAGTAAATCAAACCTCGGAACGATTGGCGAACGAAAAACGCGTACAATTTTTGCCGTTCAGATATAAAGTTGACGAAGATGAATACCGCTGGTTGGAAACTATCGCAACCAATCTGTTGGATGATCCTACAATTAAGGGAATTCTTTTTAATTCAAATGATATTACAGAGCGTATGAATTACATTCAGGAGGTTGAAGAACAGAATAAGAATTTAAAAGAAATCGCCTGGATACAATCTCATCTTGTCAGAACTCCCGTAGTTCGGATTTTGGGATTGATCGATCTTATAAACAATCATAAGGATAACATCGACCTGGCAGAAATGTTGAGTTATATTTATGACTCAACTCAGGACCTTGATCGTATAATCAAAGAGATCGTTGACAAAACTCAAAAAATTGATTTGTAATACCAGCTTCAAGTTCATCCTTTTGAACTTTTATTTAAAACGTATGTATGAACCGACAATGTCACTTAAACCTTTAATGTCTGGCTTCAAATTATTTTTTTAGGATGCTTGGGACTCTTCCCATTCATCTTTCGTTAATAAAATCGCTATTTTTTCAGGGCTGCTATTCCGAACTACTTGTCCTCCGATATAATCATTAAAGAAAAGTGAAGAGTTTTGCTCATCGTTTCTGCATGTTCATTCAGCAAATATAGAATCTTGCCTTTTGGTTTTAGCTCCCTAATCAAACTTCAATTGACATTTATTATAACCCGATCTATATTTAATTGAGAAATAAGCCTTCTTTAAATTCCATATTTATTATCTTTAATACGGTCTCCTTAATCATCCCCTATGAAAACAGCGCACATCATTCTACTGTGTATGTCTGCAGCCTTGATCGCTCTGCTCTGCTCCTGCTCAGGCGGAAAATCTACAAGCGCCGATGAACCGGTAAAAGATACGGACCTTAAAACCGGCGACGTGGCCTGGTGCGGCCCGCCTCAAAAAGAATTTGGTTCGGTAGATTTTGCAACTTCGTGTTCAGAGAAAGTAAAAAAGGATTTCAATATGGGCCTCGCTCTTCTCCACTCTTTCGAATATGATGAAGCAGAAAAAGCATTTGCCAGAGTCATTCAGATAGAACCGGATTGCGCGATGGCTTACTGGGGAATGGCGATGTCAGCCTATCATATGCTCTGGGCCCCTCCATCGCAATCAGAGTTAATCAAAGGTGCCAAAGCAATTGCTGTGGCTCAACGGATAAGCAAAAAGACCAAACGCGAGTCGGAATACATCAATGCCCTCGCAGCGTTCTATGCCGATTGGGATACGAAAGACCATAAAACCCGCACGCTTGCTCACGAAAAAGCTATGGAAAAGAACTACCTCAGCCATCTGGGCGACAGGGAAGCTGCAATTTTTTATGCGCTGTCGCTGGATGCATCGGCCAGCCCTTCCGACAAAACGTTTAAAAATCAGAAGAAAGCATTCCGCATTCTGAGCTCGCTGTATCCCGGTCAGCCGGATCACCCGGGGATTGTTCATTACATAATTCATAGCTATGATTATCCTGAACTGGCACTAGAGGCTTTACCGGCAGCCCGAAAGTATGCCTCTATCGCCCCTTCTTCCGCCCATGCTCAGCATATGCCCTCTCATATTTTCACACGGCTCGGCCTTTGGGAAGAGAATATCAAATCTAACCTCATTGCGACATCATCCGCCAAATGTTATGCTGAAAACGCTGGTCTTAAAGGACATTGGGATGAGGAGCTGCATGGCATGGATTACCTGATGTATTCCTATTTGCAGCAGGGCGACAATAGGCTCGCAAAAGGACAATTAGATTATCTGAAAACAATCAAGGAGGTCAGCCCGGTGAATTTTAAAGTGGCTTATGCCTATGCTGCCATACCCGCCCGGTATGTGCTGGAAAATAAGAACTGGAAAGAAGCTGCCGAGATGAAATTATTGCCGGAAGCTTTTCCTTGGGAGCAATATCCCTGGCAAAAAGCAATCGTCCAATTCACCCGTACCCTGGGTTTGGCTAACATCGATAAGATTCCTGCGGCTAAAGCAGAGCTCCGGCGGTTGAGCATATCACATGATACCCTGACCAGCCGCGGATTGACTTATGAGGCGAACCAGGTGAAAATCCAGTTAACTTCGGCCGAAGCCTGGATCTTGTTTAAAGAGGGAAAAAATAATCAGGCATTAAAGATGATGACACTCGCGGCAAACATGGAGGATCAAACGGAGAAACACCCCGTTACTCCCGGGGAAGTCGTGCCTGCGCGCGAATTATTAGGCGAAATGCTGCTCCAGATGAATAAGCCTGATGAAGCTTTAACTGCCTTTGATGCTAATCTTAAAAAACACCCCAATCGCTTAAACGGTTTATACGGTGCTGCTGTGGCAGCAGAGCAAAGAGACCCCGCAAAAAGCGTGATGTATTTTAAGAAACTTGCAGACATTGCTGGCTCTGTGAATTCTGATAGAATGGAAGTGATAAAAGCGAAGGCGGCGGTAAAGACGGGAAACTCAATAACTAATAATTGATATTATACCTGGATTTACACTAAGGTGCCCTTAGCCTTGTGGAAATCTTGTTCTTTGTTCATCGTTCAAATAAATAAAAACTTTTAGCAGAGTCTTTATACTTACCGCCTATTTCGCGTTCGGTGTACTGCCAATCGTCATCGGCTTCACCATACTTGCGGCGCCATTCGGGATTTGAACCCAATAACTGTAGTGCACCAGTGTTTGTGTTTCAAAGCAACAGTAAGCTTGCCCGGCTTTTTCAATGCTAAGGCGGGGCGTCCTTAGCGGTCAGCGTATCCGATACGGGTTGCCGGTTACCAGGGGCTAGTTGGCTTTGCTGGTTACCAGTTGCCTTTACCTTTACCAGTTACCAGTTACCAGCCGATAGCTATCGGCTTGCCAGGCTGGACGGACAAGCAGGAAGATTTCGTTCACAGCTCATAGTCACCATACGCAATCTTGATACTTGATTTTAATTCACCATAGGCTAAAATTTAATTGTTTATATATCAAACTCATACCGGTACAATTCCTCGCAACACCATTCTACAATGCCTCCTTTCTAAATCATGTATTCACTTCATTCTTTCTGCTTCATACTTCAGACCTCAGTCCTCAAACCTCCGACTTTTCATTCACTAAGGATTCACTAGTGGTTCACTAAGCGTTCACTATGGTTTCACCCGTCAAATAGCCCCCCACTTCATACCTCCGACTTCAGACCTCAGCCTTCCGACTTCCGGCTACCCTAAGATAACGCAAAATACCCCTGCTAGACACTTAAAAATCACTTTTACCATATTTTCAAGGCCGGTGAATGCGCAATTATCAATTTCGTAAGGCTGGCAAAACGGCGATTGCGAAATCCGCAACCGTAGCACATGCCGTATTATGAAATTCGTAATGGAAGAAGTCAGGTTTTGAAGGAAATAAATGAAAAAGATGGAGAAATTCTGCGTAAAATTGGGCTTCCCTTCATACCCTTTGTGGTCTTTGTGTTTAAGCCCTTCTATTGCCGTACTCTAACCGGATACGGTGGCCTTACGGGCCTTACCGGCGGATTTTTCTCTAATTCACTTAATGCAATGGCAATAGCCCTGTCAAGTTGAGGATCTTTACCTGCAATCACGTCTGCCGGAGTTTGTTCTACCTCGATATCAGGGGCAACCCCAACATTTTCAACGATAAAACCATCGTTCGTCCAGATTGCAAGGTTTGGCGCGGTTACCCCGCCCCCGTCAATAAACTCCGGAAAGCCAAGTATGCCGACCAGCCCGCCCCAGGTGCGCTTCCCAACAATGGTGCCCACGTTAAATTTCTTGAACATCCATGGCAGCATATCACCGCCGGAACCCGCTGTTTCGTCAATGATCATAATTTTTGGCCCCTGGATGGAGGCAGAGGGTGTCTTAAGATCTGCACCATATCGAAGGTTCCAGTGTGCCTGATAAGGATTTTGAAGTAAATTAATGTAATAATCAGCAAGTTGTCCGCCACCGTTAAAACGCTCATCAACGATGATTGCGGGTCGGTTAGCCTGCGGATAGAAATAGCGTTTGAAATACTCATGACCTGCTCCTGCAGTGTTAGGCACATACACGTAAGCTACTCTACCTTTTGTAGCATCTGTCACCTTTTTAAGGTTGCCTTCCACCCAATCCCGGTTGCGTAATGCACTCTCATTTGCAAGGGGGACAACTTTCACCACCCTAGACCCCTGCATTCCGGGATTTGGCCCAACAGTAAGTTCAGTGATTTTATCAGCAGTATTTTCGAAGAGTTGGTAAAAATTATCCGTCACCGCCAGGTCTTTTCCGTTAACCGCAAGAATGTACTCGCCAGCGCGTACATTCACACCTGGTTCAGTGAGCGGTGAGCGAAGATTTGGGTTCCAATTCAGTCCGCCATAGATCTTTTTAATTCGATAATGGTTATTTTCTACGACATAATCAGCTCCAAGCAGTCCACCGGCTACAGATGCAGGCTGATACAATCGATCTCCGGGATTTGTAAGTCTGTGATGACCCACGGCCAGCTCGCTACACATCCATTCAATGAGCGTATTCAGATCGCTGCGGGAAGCGAGATCCGGAAGGAACGCTGCATATTTCCTTTTGATGGCCGCCCAGTCAGCGCCCTGCATTCCGGGATCATAAAAATAATCCCTGTTCACACGCCAGGCTTCATCAAATATCTGCGGCCATTCTTCTACCGGATCAATTTTCACCTGAATGGCATCCATGTTTACCGGGCCCTTTCCGGCCTCAGGCTTTTCACCGGCATTACTTACATAAAGCTTCTGGCTATCAACGTAAATCATTTTTTTGCCATCTGCAGAAAGGGCGTAGCTGTACATTTCAGCAACCTCGCTATCTGCCCGTTTTTTGAAGCTGTAGCGACGCATTTTCTGTGTCCCTTCAGCATCCAGGTAAAGCAAATCTCCGTCGGCGGTAACAGACAGTCCGATATAATTTCCGGCTTTCACCGGCACATCAATGATCCGATTCTGTATGCCTTCCCAATCTACCCGAAAATCTTTTGACGGTTCCATAGTGGTAGTCTTCACCGTTTTCTTTCCATCACCCGTAGATGTAATCACCGTTACGGAATCTACTTTTACCTTTTCCTCATCGTTCTCTTTTTGAAGCGGCGAGATTGTTTCCTTCTGAAGCGTCAACAGGTAAATTGAGCTGGTTTTACGCGTATCTGCATTCGACTGGTCGAACCAGTTGATCACAGGACCTGCATTTGTGGATGCAAGAAAATACAGATACTTTCCGTCACGACTGAATTTAGGTTCATCTACATCGCTCAAGCCGTCCGTTACCGGATATGATTTCTGCTCATTTGCAGAATAGAAATACACCCGTTTAAATTGTGTGTTACCGACTACCGTATACGAAAGCCATTTCGAATCCGGCGACCAGTCGCTGGACAGATCACGGTAAGGGCCCGGTATATATAATTCATCGGAAGCAACTTTTTTAATGGAGCCATCCGCTACCGTTAGCACGTATAAGTTGCGTCCGTTATCCGAGAAGGCAATCTTTTTTGAGTCTGGCGACCATCTTGGGAAGGCGTAAAAACCCGCTCCATTCAGTTTAAGTTTTTTCACATCTCCTTTTCCATCCTGCATCTGCAGGTGCATTGCATATTCTCCGGACGCATCCGAGAAATAAGAGATCCACTTACCGTCAGGCGACCATGCCGGAAAGGTTTCATGTACGCCAGCGGTTGCTGTAATATTGCGGTAATCGCCTTTTTGGGCTGGAACCGTTAGGATGTCTCCACGAAAATCTGCCACGGCACGCATCCCGGATGGGGAAATATGGTAGCTCCGGATATATTTTCCGCCCGATACGAAACGGGAACGCATTTCAGCAAGATCAGCAGCAATTCCAATGGTTAGCTTTTTTACGCCTGACGCCGGATCCAGCAGATGAAGGTAGCCGGCCTGTTCAAAGATAACTTTGCCATTTCCGCCGGACGCATTGATCACCGGAAAATCAGAGAAGTTAGTCAGTTTCTTTGTAGTTTTTGCGGATACATCGTAAGCATAAATATTAAACTCCCCGTCACGATCACTGCGGAAGTAAACCATGTTGCCCATCCACATCGGACCGGTATCGTTAGAGCCGGTTGCCGGTTTGGGGATGGTAACCACGCTATTATCCGCCATCGAAAATAGATTAATGGTCGTGTGCGATCCTCCACGGTAGTTTTTCCATTGTTTAAAAGGGTCAGAAAGTGGGGTATAAGCCATGTATTTCCCATCGGGCGACCAGCTGGCATGATTGGCGTTCGGTATTACGAGCTGCGTTTCCTGTCCGCCGCCAATGGGAACAGAAAATAACTGAGTATACCTGTTGGTAAACACTGCCCTCGAAGAACTAAATAACACCGTCTTTCCATCCGGAGAAAAAGCCTTTACCAAATCAGCTCCCGGGTGGTAAGTCAGGCGTTTAGGCACGCCGCCCAGTGTTGGAATGACATACACATCGGTATTACCATCGTATTGCCCGGTGAAAGCGATCGTCCTGCCATCCGGCGAGAAAAAAGGACTTGATTCCACACCCGGGTTAACAGTGAGCCTGCGTGGATGCGAACCATCGGAGTTAGCCGTCCAAAGGTCTTCCGCATATATGAATGCGATGGCATTAGAGCTAAGGGCCGGCTGGGACAGCATTCGTGTATTTGTAACATCAATTGCAAAAGAGTTTTGAACGCTGCCAAGAAGCAATGCGCAGATCCCAAAGAAATTGCACGGAGTAAAATTTTTGGTCATAAGATTTAGCTTATTTAGGTGATACTATGATAATTATTGAACAATAAGGAATTTCCAAAAAGTTCTTTAAAGACTAAATGCGATGTAGTTCCCTCCAGGTTTTTGTCCTCGTGCGCCGCCTGCTGCAATAACTACATACTGCTTTCCATCAATGCTATAGGTAATTGGCGTAGCAAAACCACCTGCAGGTAACTGGTATTCCCATAAAACTTTTCCGGTCTTTTTGTCGAATGCACGAATCCGTTCATCCTTTGTTCCAGCGATGAACACAAGCCCTCCGGCCGTTGCAATTGGTCCACCATAACTTTCCGTTCCAGTTATTGGAATTCCTTTTTTAGTCAATTCCGGATACTCGCCCAGTGGAACTCTCCACAAGTACTCTCCCGTGCCAAGGTTAATGGCATTTAATGTTCCCCAAGGTGGTTTTGTGCCCGGATAGCCATTTTGATCAACCAGCTTTTTCCAAACTTTAGGTATATAAGCTGGCTGGAATCCGAACTGCTTAGGTTTAGATTTTTTTGTTAAGTTTTCAGCATGTTCACTTTCTTGCTGTGTTGGTCTAGCGCTTCTGGGATTATGCAAGTAGTCTGCAATGGCCACGCGATCTGATTCTGATAACTGTTGGAAAGATGGCATCCTGCCTACACCGGATTTGATGGTATTTGAAATTTGCGATATAGACAACTTTTGTTCTATCCTTTCCAGATCAGGGAATTGTGTTCCGTTCCCCTTCCTGTCCTGACCATGGCATGACGCACAATTTGTAAGATATAACGCATTTCCATAAGAAGCCGAAGCAATCAGCTTATTCCGGCTAAGTGTATCTAACATTTCCAGGATCCAGGGCTCATCATTAGAATTCTGATATAAGATATCCTCCGGATCTATCGCGTTTCCTCCCCATTCAGCACCACCACTATAGCCAAACAATAAAGTCCCCTGTACGCTCGGTGGAGCAAATTTATTATCAGTCCGGTATTTTTTAAAAAGGTCTTTCACAAAAGCGTTTGATTCCGGCGAAATATCGGTTAGGTCATTTTCAGTGAGTGTTTGATGTGAGAACGATGCAGGCTTTAAAGGAAATTTCTGTAGTGGCCATGGAAATTCTCCAGGTAAACCATCAACGGGGACCGCCCGCTCTTCCACAGGAAAAATAGATATCCCCTTATCACGATCCAGCACATATACCTGACCATCTTTTGTTGCCTGAACAACTACATCACGCATTTTACCATTATGTTTAATGGTCGTAAGATTTGGAGGAGTGGGATGATCCCGATCCCATAGGTCGTGAGCTATGGTTTGATAATACCACTTCATTTTCCCACTCTCAGCATCAAGTGCCATAATGCTGTTCGCAAAGAGATTACGCCCTTTCCGGTCGCCGCCATAAAAATCAGATGATGGAGATCCTGTGCCAAAATAAACTACCCCGCGTTTTTCGTCCAGAACGATTCCACTCCAGCTATTAGCTCCTCCGATTTTCTTGTACGCATCTTTAGGCCAGCTATCATATCCAAATTCACCAGGATGCGGAATTGTGTGAAAAACCCACTTTAACTTCCCACTAATGACATCGAAAGCACGAATATAGCCAGGGGCTGCATCCCCGGCTTCTGAAACACTTGAACCAATGACGAGTGTGTTTTTATGAATTACGCCAGGGCTGGTTGCACTTACAGAAAGTGAACTAACATCGGTATCAAGACCATCAGATAGTCCTTCATGGAGATCAACAAGTCCATTGTTCCCAAAGGAAGTCACCACTTTTCCCGTTTGTATGTTTACCGCATATAATGAAGAACCAACGGTATATAGAATCCGTTTGTCTGATCCCCTTTCCCAGTACATCACACCTCGGCTACTATTAAAACGTTCTTCGCCCCTGACGGGTTTGAACAGCCAAATTTCCCTGCCGGTTGCTGCGTCTAAAGCAAACAGCTTTAACTCAGGAGTAGTGCCATACAATACGCCGTTCACCACTATTGGCTGGCACTGAATTGCCTTTACACTTTGAGTAGGATTGCTAAGATCCGGCTTCTCTGCTGCATTATACATCCAGGCCACTTTTAGCTTTGTCACATTCCCGGTATTGATTTGATCAAGGGGAGAATAACGATTCCCTGCTTTATTGCCGCCATATACAGGCCAATCCTTTCCGGTCTTTAGGATTAAATTAGATCCAGTAAAAGCAAAAACAAGAAGGACATAAAAAACAGCAAGCAGAAGTAGTTTTTTCCTATTCATCAATACAAGTTTTCCTAATTAACTATATGTTCTGTCGTGGGAACGCCTGTCATTCCATTCATCCGTAGGAGCAAAATAACTTTTATCTCTAGGGTGTAAATGTTGTTTAAGCACATCTTCATTAAGTTCGATACCCAGACCAGGAGCAGTAAGCGGAACCGGAGCATAACCCTTATCAATGAGCTTTCTACCATCGGTTGTCTTTACTAAACTTTCCCACCATGGAATATCAACAGAATGGTGTTCTAAAGCTAAAAAGTTCTGAGTTGCAGCCGCGCAATGTACGTTGGCCATAAAGGAAACTGGTGTTCCAGCCTGATGCATTGCCATCGCAACACCAAATTCTTCCGCATAATCCCCAATGCGTTTTGTTTCGAGCAAGCCACCTGAAGAGGCAAGATCAGGATGAATAATATCAACTGCCCCTGCATGAATGAGAGGTTTAAAATCTTTTAACAGGTATATATCCTCACCAGTCATTGTTGGCGTTTCCAAAGCATCAGTAATTGTTTTCCACTGTTCGGTTGATTGCCATGGCACCATATCCTCGAACCATGCCAGGCGATACTTTTCCAAAGCCTTCCCTAGTCTAATGCTATTATTAAGGTCAAAATGTCCATAATGGTCAGTCGAAAGAGGAACCTCATAACCAACCATATTTCTGACATTTTCAACTATTTGCGCTAATTCTTCCAGGCCCTTTTCGGTTATTTGAATTTGAGTAAAGGGATGGGCTGTATTTCCATAAGACATCGGATTATCCTGATCTCCCCATTGCGCCAAATCGCCTCTGGAGTTTTCCCAGAATTTTGAGTTTACTAGTGTTCCCGTTTTCCCTTTAAGTTCACTAATGGAAACGTCCATTTTAAGCCATGTATAGCCTTGATCGAATATTCTATATTTTATCAGTTTCTCCTGTTCCGCCGGTGAGTTGGCTTCTGGAGTATCGGCATACAATCTTATCTTGTCACGATAACGGCCACCTAAGAGTTGCCAGGCAGGTACATTATAAGCTTTTCCGCAAATATCCCACAAAGCCATTTCAATTGCACATACTCCTCCAGCTTGTCTGGCCGGCCCACCAAATTGTTTGATGATCTTGAAGATCATTTCTACGTTACAAGGGTTACGTCCCAGAATCCGACTCTTCAGCATTAAGGCATACCGGGCGTCTGCAGCATCCCTTACTTCTCCTAATCCGTAAATCCCCTGATTGGTTTCTATTTTAATAATCGCTGTTCCGCCCATCACATTGGTTAGGCAATACCTCATATCTGTAATCTTCAAATCTGACGGACTGGAAGATCTTTGAACATTTTGGGTAGTTTCAGCAATGGTATCCTCAATGGATAGACTGAACAAACCGCCAAGTGCTATACCACCTAAAGCCGTTTTTTTAAGAAAATCCCGACGGTTACTGCCAGTATCAGGACTGTCGATTTCAGCCTGGCGCGATACAGTGTAAGCTTTCTCTTCTTCTTTGTTTTTGGAAATTAATTGCTGTAAGGTATTTTTCATAATTTTTCTATTGTGGATTCATAAAATATCAATGGTTCTTACCCAAATAAGTATCTAGTTGTTCAGGAGTGTACATCGTCTTTTTAGGGTATTTAGCCAGCCAAGCTCTGAATTCATTTTTTATTCCCATTGTCCAGTCTCCATGGATTTCTCCAGAAAGGTACTTACCTTGCTTAAGCAATAAGCGTTCAAACTCATCGCGCAGACCAGTAAGTTCATTTGCCTTAACGAGGGCTTCAACAAGATGAGCTGGAATAAAGACCACACCGTAATCATTTGCAAACACTATATCCCCCGGAAATACGGTAACTTCTCCGATACGGATCGGTGCGTTGATAGCTGTTGGTGTCATGTCTTTAATGAAAGAAGGGTCATGTCCCTTTACCCAGGCATTAAAGCCTTCAGTATCTCTCAACTCTTGCATATCCCTGATAGATCCATTAAATATTACCCCATTGCCCGTTTTGGCATAAATAGAATTTCCAAGGCTAGATCCAATTAGTGTCCCATCTTTGCCTTTTCCAAAACCGTCAGCTACATATATATCGCCCTTTGTTAAAATATCAATCGGCCAGATATTATACCCTCCTTTTTGAGAACGACCTTCAGCTCTCCCCTGTGCTTTTACCAAAGTATCGAGGTCTGGGCGAGAAGGCATAAATTGAGCTGTAACCACACGTCCCACCATAGTCTTTCCGGTTTTAAGGATAATCCAATTTTTCTCAACCTGATTACGGTAACCCTTATTTGAAAGATATCCCCATATCTGTTCGAGAGTATTGTACTGCAAACGATCAAGTAATAGATCAGAGACGTTCGGACGTCCATCAGCGAAACGCTCCCCTTTCCATAATGAGGTAAGGGCGGTAACATGCTCAGGAGTTGAACCTAATCTTTGGGCATTAACAAATAAGCTATTCGCGATAAATAGCAGAATTAAAAACACTTTTTTGTTCATAATAAGTTTGATTTAAAGTTGACAATTTCTAACTCCGGCGCTTTCCCTCTTTAACAACAGCTTCAGCAAGACCGCGGATGTAACCGATTGCAAAAAGATTTCCTAGTGTCATATAGCCCGGAGTAGTATTTAGCTCCCCCGCCATAGTCGGTACATGATCAGGACGAATAGCTCCCTTAAAACCAATATCATAGTAGGCTTTCATTGCTGCATACATATCAATCTGGCCTTCATCATGAAATGTTTCTGTGAACTTCGTGCTTGGTAGCACACCACTCAAGTCCTGAACGTTTCTAAAATGCACAAAATGAATCTTGCCGGCTTTGCCCCACCTCCGAATTAAAGCTGGTATATCTGTACCCATCAGAGAAAAATTCCCCTGACACATCGTAACTCCATTAAAATCACTTGGCATTATCTTTAGCATCCGGTCGAAATTTTCTACCGTATTCATAATTCGTGGGATGCCCTGAATTTTTTGAACCTGGGGATCATCCGGATGTAAAGCTAGCTTCATTTCAATTTTCTCAGCTTCAGGCACTACTGCTTTGAGAAAGTATTCAAGATTCTTCCACATAGATTCGTGGGAAATATCACCATACTTGGTTAAAGGCTTATCTTTGATCTGATCGTAGTCGAAGGCTGTCATCAGCGCTCCACCTCTTCCTGGTCGGTCCATTTGGGTGCGAGCCCAGCTTACAACAGGCATCCAGTTATAACAAATTACATCAACTCCGGAACGTTTTAGATTTTTCATGAAGCTAATGAAGTTTGCAATCTCCTCATCCCTTCCCTCCAGGCCAAGTTTTGTTTTTTCACCTAACGTAGGGGGACCTTCAACAACATTATAATTTAATCCGACATTTTTCCATGCTTCCCTAACTCCCATAATGGCATTATATTCCCAAGGTTTCTCTGTCATGCCGGGATTAAGACGCATATCAATGCCCGCTATTGCGCCCAGAGCATCCATTTGCTTCGCTAGTTCTATCAATTGCTTATTGGCTTGCATCCCTGAGAAATAGGCATTACTCATTTGCATTCCTGCATCCTTCACCATCGATTTCAAACCCACTGTCTTTTCCACGCTCTTAGCAATTGGATGTGACAATGCGGTTTCTATTCCCCCTACCGAAAGTGCAGCTGCGATGCACGCACTTTTTTTAAGAAAATCTCGCCTGTTATCTGTCATAATAGTCGTTTATATGAAGAATATAATATCTTTTAATTTAGGCAAAAAAGAGCTCCATAATTCAATAAAAATTCTAAATAAAATCAAAAAAAAAATTACCGCTCTCTACAGAGCCGTCAAGCGCTTTAGTCAAAGAAATTCTTATCCTCTTCGCTCAAATACTTCTTTGCTTCTTTCACAATAAAATTAACACCTAATCCCGGTCTATCCCATACGTCAATAAGACCGTCCTTTACAATTGGATTAGGCAGGCCTTCTACTATATCATACCAAAATGGGGCTGCTTGCGTATATTCAAAGGCAATGAAGTTCTCCGGCATCGTTGCGCCAACCTGCACGTGTGCAGCAAGACCAAGAAGTCCGTTGAATGTTCCATGAGGAGCTATTTTTATTCCATAAAGGTCGGCATGTTGAGCAACCCATTTCAACTCTGAAATCCCTCCCATATCTGCCGGATCGGGTCCCAGAATATCAATGGCATACCTGTCTATCAACTCGCGGAAATTTTGCCTTAAATAGATCTGTTCGCCGGTGAATATTGGCACTGACGTACTTTCTGTAAGTTGGCGGTAGTCGTCTGCTGTCACATAGGGGGTATAATCACCTGTTAGAGAATCGAAAAGTAAATCAGGTAAAATTCTGCGTGAAATCTACCTTTACCTGTCAGGCTTGCAAATTTCCCCTCTAAAACCGGGTCATTTTTCCAAATTGAACGATAGCTCTCCTACTTCATGACTAATGCTTCCTGCTTCAATCACTCCACGCACAAAGCAGCAAAACCCGTTCATTTAATAGTCAAACCCGCACGGATACGCACC
>NZ_JBKJUM010000112.1:0-42619 GCF_046590655.1 Daejeonella sp. | reverse complement strand
TTAAAACACTGTTCATGCATATTAAAACTAAATGGTATAGTAGTTGAGAACTCCCATTGCATGAATGAATATTTCCTGATTTTGACTCTTTTCGGGCTGGCGGCTTTTGGGATGGCCTGGATGCCAGCTATATCAAAGCTCACCGGAATATCTTACTCGATAATTTATCTCATCGCGGGTATACTCATTTATTACTTCTTTCCGGATGTACTACCAGCTCCTGATGTGCTGTCAAAGGAAGGGTTAACAGTGCGGTTTACTGAAATGATAGTTATTATTACATTAATGGGTACAGGCCTGAAGATAGATCGTTCGTTTTCCCTAAAGAACTGGTCGACTCCGCTAAGGCTTATCGGTATTGCAATGCTTCTGTGCATTGCGTTTGCGGCACTGTTAGGTTATACGATGTTGAGTCTCAACCTTGGGTCAGCGTTATTGTTGGGAGCTGCATTGGCACCTACAGATCCGGTTCTGGCTTCTGATGTGCAAGTTGGACCACCAAATGAACGCATTAAGTCTGAAACCAAATTTTCTTTAACAGCTGAAGCGGGGCTTAACGATGGGATGGCATTTCCATTTGTATGGCTTGCGATTATCATTGCCGGAGCAAATAATAGCATCGGCGAGGGTGATGTCTTTTCCTGGCTGGGCTATCACTTTTTTTATAAGATCATTTCGGGGATCATAATAGGATATTTGTTGGGTAGGGTAGCTGGCTATATTGTTTTTATCGTTTCAGAAAAGTTCCCTGCTTTAAAAACGCGGGATGGATTTCTTGCAATTTCATTGACTTTGATAGTTTACGGAATAACAGAACTTGCACACGGTTATGGTTTCATTGCCGTGTTCATAAGTTCCATAACTTTGCGGCACTTTGATAAGCGACATGACATTCACTATGAACTTCATTCATTTGTTGATCAAACCGAACGTCTTTTTGTTGCAATGATCCTGATTCTATTTGGAGGCGCATTAGTAAGCGGTATTTTAGATCCGCTAACCTGGGAGATGGTATTGTTTACTTTGGCTTTCGTACTTGTAATAAGACCAGGAGCGGCATTTGCCAGCCTCATTGGATCGGATATTCACATAAAAGAAAAATTAGCGATCAGTTTTTTTGGTATCAGGGGGATTGGATCAATTTTTTACCTTGGCTTTGCATTTCAGCAGAACTATTTTGGACATGAAAGGGATATATGGGCCATAGTAGCGTTCACTATTCTTGTATCGATTTTAATCCATGGCATTACAGCTACACCTGTTATGAGACACCTAAAACAGGAAATTCCGTATGAAAGGGAGCCGGAATAAAGCCATTCGCTTTTCTGGAAGTGTATAGTGCCTAAAGACATCCCATTCCTCGCGTAACACGAAAGTGTTAGTGCAAAACTAACTCAATGGAACTATTTACGATTTAATTTTATTTATAGGCCGTTCTCGCCAAGTATACTATGAACAAGATTTATTTATCGTGTAGAATTTGAGATTATAATGCACTAATTAATGGTTTAGAATAAAAAAACTATGCACCTTTATTATTCTTTGTAGCGCAACTGCCCGAGTCTAGTATTCTTACAGATTGTAGAAAAAAGTAGGGGAAAGGTTCCTTGTGAACAGTTTTCGCCAAAAATCACAAACTTGATTTATGGTAGATTCGAATATTTGGTTAAATATCCTTCAGTCATCACCACTGCCAACTGCGGTATTTAGCATTTCTGAAAGCAGTAATAATTTAGTATTTGCGAACAAAGCTTATTATGAGCTCCTCGGAATTCGGGAAGGCGCCATTATTAAAAAATCCGCTGCCGATATATTTAGCTCCAAAAACATCGATGTAAACGTCGATTTTATTGCAGGCTTAGAGTTATCGTTTAAAAATGTATTTGAATCCGGTATAGCAAATAAAATGCCTATTAGCAAATTAGGTATTCGTTATCAGGACAGCGATGTTGCGGTTACCGTTTACATCGATTTTGAACATTCGCCAATTGAAAAAGGAGGTGTGGTCAAATATGTCAGTCAAAGCTTAATCAAACAAGAAAAGGCGCCTGAAATCTCCTTTCAAACCACTGATACAATCAATGGAGAACTAAACCGTGCTGAATTAATTGAAACCATCTTGCAGAATCTTCCAATTGGAATAGCCGTAAACAAGATTGACAGTGGAGAAGCAACCTTTATTAACAATCAGTTTAGTGAAACTTATGGTTGGAGTGAAAAAGAACTTGTTGATACAAAGAGTTTTTTTGACAAGGTCTATCCCGATCCGGTGTATCGGGCCAAAATCCTTAAAATGGTTATTGATGATATCAACTCGGGCGAAGTTTCCAGGATGGAGTGGGATAATATTGAAGTAACCACAGCTACAGGGGAAAAGCGAATTATCAAGGCAAAAAATATCCCCTTATTTGATCAGAATTTAATGATCTCGACGGTAATTGACATTACACTGCAGGCCAGACAAGCTGCAGAGATCAGGAACACGAAGGCCAACCAGGACGCTCTCATCAACAGTTCCGACGACCTGATGTGGTCGGTAAATACTGAATGTAAAATTATTACGGCAAACAAGGCTTTCCTCAAAAGCTTAAAGCATACGACGGGCAGGGATCTCCAGAAAGGTGATTCAGTACTGGACGATGTTTTTGGTGATGAAATCAACAGGAAATGGTTAGCTTATTATGATCGAACTATCGCGGGAGATAACTTCATTTCTAAAGAAGAGTATTTTAACCCCTTAAAAAACCGGATCGATTATTTGGTTGTATCATTCAGCCCGATGCGTAATGACCAAGGTGAAATTTTTGGAGCAGCCTGTTATTCAAAAGATATTACTGATGATACGCTAGCGCTAATTGCTCTGCAAAAAGCCCGTAACGAAACCCATAAAATAATGGAATCGTCTCTTGATGTTATCTGTACTGTTGATGCGAATGGATGTTTCGTCAACGTGAGTGCAGCGGCAACGAAGATTTGGGGCTACCATCCGGAAGAGCTTGTCGGAAAACGCTATATGAACCTGGTGTATGTAGAAGATAGAGCTTTAACAATTGAAACTTCAAGGGATATTATGGGCGGCACGGAAACGACAAATTTCGAAAACCGTTACGTTAAAAAAGATGGATCACTGGTAACAATCTTATGGTCGGCGCGCTGGGACAATACAGATCAGATTATGTACTGTATTGCCAGAGATGCTACTGAAATGAAACTCGCAGAAAATCGGCTGCTGCAAAGTCAAAAGAGGTATCGCAGTTTGGTTGAAAACGGGGCTGACTCTCTAGTAATTTTGGATATAACGGGTCGCGCGACCTATGTATCGCCTTCGGTAACGCGCATTTTGGGCTACAGTGAGGAAGAAATAGTTGAGATGGACATCAACAGTCTGTTTCATCCGGATGACCGGGAGGAAGCTATACTTAAACGTGAAGAATCGATTCGAAAACCGGGTGAGACGATAATCGGCTGCACTTCCAGAATCCGGCATAAAAATGGTTCATGGCGATGGATTGAAGCATCTCTCACTAATATGCTGCACGATCCAATGATCAATGGAATTGTCGATAATTTCAGAGACATTACGGAAAGAGTAGAGACAGAACTTGAGAAGAACCTTCTGATCAGTAATACGGAGGAATCTTTTGTACTTCTTAATATGGATCTTGAAATTGTTACCTTCAATGATCAATTCTTTAAGTTATATAAGAACTTTTTTAGCAAGGTTGTAGAAAAAGGCAAGTCTATTTTGACTTACGCACAGCCCGAGAGGCGTCCGATAGTTGCGGGCATTTACAAGAGAGTGCTCCTGGGTGAAACTGAGAATTCAGAAATGGATGTAGTGGACCCATCTACTATTGAAAAGCGGACTTTCTCGATAAACTTTAAGCCCGCCAAAAATTCTTCAGGCGAAATTATCGGTGCATTTGTAACAGCCGCTGACATAACGGATAGAAAATTGGTGCTGAAGAAATTGACGGATTCGGAGGAGAGTTACAAACTTCTTTTCCAGTCTAGTCCGCTCCCAAATTTCGTTTATGATCTTGCCGATTTTCAAATATTAGATGTTAACGATAGCGCTACAGAACAGTACGGGTTTTCACGATCCGAATTACTAAGCATGTCCATTCTCGACATTACGGTTGAACACGAAAGAAAGAAAATTATTGAGCTTCATAAACAGAGTCAATTCACAGACCGTGCGGTAAACTTCGGAATTTTTGCGCAGTTCAAAAAGAACGGCGACCTCATTCAATCCAATATCTCAGGCTATAAAATTAATTTTGGAGGCCAGCACTGTATGCTGATAGCATGTAATGATGTCACCGAAAAGGAAAGAGCATTCCAGCGTATTAAAGAAAATGAGTCTAAATTACTTGCTTCCCAAAAAATCGCTAAAGTTGGCTATTGGCAGTCCTTCCCTGGCAGTAAGGAATTGTATTGGTCGGATGAGGTTTACAATATATGGGAGCTTGATAAAAAAGCTTTTAATTTAGATTACGATACTTATTTCAATACCATTCACCCTGATGATCGTGAAGAGTTTTTAAGGAGCCGTGAAAAGGCGTTTGAAAAGGGACTCGAGTATGATCTGGAACATCGAATTATACTCACTGACGGGTCGATTAAATGGGTCCATGCCCTCGGTAATTTAATTAAGGATGAACAGGGTGAAATTAAAGTCTTTGAAGGAACCGTTCAGGACATAACTAAAGATAAACTTATACTCGAAAAGCTGCTTATCAGTGAAGCACGTCACCGGAGTATTTTCGACTCGCAGACTAACTATATGATTCGTACGGATTTGGACGGTAACTATAGTTTTGTTAACAATAAATTCCTGCAGGATTTTGGATGGTTGTATGAGGGCGAAGAAATCCTTGGTCAAAATGGCATGACTTCAATTCTTGAACATCACCGTGAACGGGTAGCTGAAACCGTAAATAAGTGTTTTGCAAAACTGAATGAAGTCTTTCAGGTATTCATTGATAAACCCCGGAAGGACGGGATAGGCGTAGTTACTACTGTATGGGATTTTATATGCCTTACCGATTCGAAGGGTCAGCCGAACGAGATACAGTGTGTGGGGATCGATGTTTCGGAATGGAAAAGGGCTCAGGAGGAACTGGAAGAGAGTAACGCACGTTATGAGTATGTTACCCGCGCTACCTCAGACGCGATATGGGATTGGGATCTTAGAACTGATGAAATGTATCGGGGAAGCGGATTCCAAACTTTATTTGGATACTCTTATGAAAAGGTTGAAAGTCGTGGCACTTTTCTGAAAGAGCACATTCATCCCGAAGATATTAATGATGTTCTCCGTAGTATTGAAACAATCATAAATGGAAATCAGGAAACATGGATCCTGGAATATCGACTTAGAAAGTTTAACGGTAAATTTGCATTCGTACAGGACAAAGGCATTTTAATCAGAGATAAAAGCGGAACCCCCATAAAAATGGTGGGAGCAATGCAGGATATAAGTGAGAGTAAGATTGCCGAAAAGCAAAAGTTATTGCATGCAGAGACAAGCATGCTCTTCAATCAGCCCGAAGCTCAATTAAACGATATATTGGAGCGGGTTCTCAAGCATATATTAGATTTCGGGGATATAGCAATTGCTGAGATATGGCTGCTGAGTTCTGATAAACAGCAAATTATCTTAAGCTCCCGAAGTACCAGAGGCGCGAACTTCGACGTCTTCTACGAGGAAACTTTTGACATTAAAAGATTTGTACCCGGGACAGGATTGCCCGGAAAAGTTTGGGAGAGCCGCGAAGTACAGTTATGGGATGCAATAGATAAGGATCCAAAATTTATCCGGCATACTGCGGCTAAAATTGCAGCTTTAAAAACAGCTGTTGGCTTACCACTTGTTTATAACGATGAATTTATTGGAGTATTTGTACTCTTCCATCAGGGTGGAGGTGAAAGTCTGTTGGAACATGTAGCCTTCCGCGCTGGCTTTTGTCAGCATTTGAGTTCAGAAATTAAAAGGAAGCAACTGGATCAGGAGCTCAAACAGATATTCAGTTTTGCGCCAGATGTGATTTCAGTGATTGGTACAGATGGTTTCTTCAAAAAGATAAACCCTGCTGCATGCGAGATGCTGGAATATAGTGAAGAAGAACTTTTGTTACAACCTGTAAAAGATTTCATACATCCGGAGGACCAACATAAAACACGGCAGGTTGTTCGTAGTTTCATAACTAATACCGATACTTTCTATTTCGAAAACCGTTACATAACCAAATCTGGCAAAGTAATCTGGCTCGCATGGACCAGCACTCCATCGCCGGAAGAGGACCTTATGTTTGCTGTTGCAAAGAATATAACAGAAAAGAAAAATCTCGAAGTACTCCTGGAAAAATCAAATAGCCTTGCTGAAATTGGGAGTTGGGAAATTGATATTCAAAATAATTCTCTCTATTGGTCTACGGTTACAAAACAGATCCATGAAACAGACACTGATTTTGAACCTGACATCGACACAGCAATTAATTTCTATACTGAGGGATATAGCAGGGATTCCATTAGAAATGCTGTCGAGGAAAGTCAAAAAAACGGAACAGCCTGGGACATGGAGCTTCAGATCGTCACCGCAATTGGAAATCAACGATGGGTGAGGACTTTGGGGGAAGCAGAATTTGTAAATGGGAGTTGTGTGAAGTTATATGGCAGTTTTCAAAACATTACACACCGGAAGGTTGCAGAAATCGAGCTTCTGAAAATTTACGAGGAAAAGAACACTATTCTTGAAAGTATTCAGGATGGTTTTTTTGCACTCGACAAGAACTGGATAGTCACTTATTGGAATCACGAAGCACAAAATCTGACTTTATTAAAGCGCTCTGAGATTTTGAATAAAAATCTTTGGGACGTATTCGAAGTTGCATTAGATCTGAAATTTTATTCTGAGTTTCATAAAGCCGTAAACGAAAATGTACCTGTACGGTTTGAAGAATACTTTGCACCGCTTAACCGGTGGTTTGAGGCTAGTGCCTTTCCTTCAGATGATGGATTAACGGTCTATTTCCGGCACATATCCAACAGGAAGAGTATTGAGTTTGAATTGTCGCAATTCAAAAAAATTATTGACAATTCTAAAGATGGTATCGCTATCGCGGATATTGAGGGCAAAATTACCTACCTAAATCCAGCTTTTTCGATCCGATCATTCACGACCGCCCGGAGACTATCTATGCCAACAGGAAACTTGTAGGTCAGGTTTTCGACACCTTGTTGTCTGGAAAATACTGGCAGGGAGATGTAGAAATTAAGACTCAAGGCGGCGAACTCATCAGTTATTATTTGAGCGGCGGTCCGGTCTTCGATGCAGAAGGCCAACTTAAAGCCGTTTACGGTATCCATACCGACATAACCGAACGCAAGCAGGCCGAACAGACGATCAGAAAAGCCTACTATGAGCGAAATACGATCCTGGAAAGCATTGGTGACGGTTTTTTTGCCGTTGATAGGAACTGGATTGTAAGCTATTGGAATAAGGCGGCAGAAAAACTGCTCGGGATGACCAAGAAACAAACATTGGGAAATCATTTGCAGGAAGTTTTAGAAAACATTACTGAGTCAGCTTCTTATTTGAAATATCAGGAATCAATAGATACCAACCAGGTTGTTCATTTTGAAGATTATTACCCTTCCTTGCACAAGTGGTATGAAGTCAGCGCGTATCCTTCTATAGATGGCCTTTCAGTTTTCTTTAAAGATATTACGGAGCGGAAAATATATGATATACAGGTCAGAGAGCTTAATCGGGTACTTAAAACAAAGGTTAAAGAGCTTGCTGTTTCAAACCGGGAGCTTGAACAGTTTGCTTATGTGGCCTCTCATGATCTCCAGGAGCCGCTCCGGATGATCTCCAGTTTCCTAACGCAGCTTCAGCGGAAATATGATGATCAGCTAGATCCAAAAGCCCACCAATATATACATTTTGCTGTAGATGGTGCCAAGCGCATGCGCCAAATCATTCTGGATCTTCTGGATTTTTCGCGTGTTGGGCGTGGTGATGCAGAAAGTGAACTGGTAAACTTAAATGAAGTTATCAACGAAATTTTAATACTCTTTCGAAAAAATATCGAGGACACGAAAACTTTGTTTATAATAGGTGATCTGCCATCGATTAACGTTCCAAAGGCGAGCATCCGACAGCTGATTCAAAACCTGGTGTCCAATTCAATAAAGTACCAGCCAGCGGGAAACATTCCTCTGGTAGAAATTGGATATACTGAAAAATCTGATTACTGGGAATTTTGGGTAAAGGATAATGGAATAGGCATCTCATCGGAGTATTTCGAGAAAATATTTATTATTTTCCAGCGTTTGCATACCAAAGACCATTACTCCGGAACAGGTATGGGACTTGCGATTTGTCGTAAAATTGTTGCGAATTTTGGGGGCAAACTTTGGGTGGAATCCGAAGAAGGCGAAGGCAGCACGTTTTATTTTACTATTCCAAAAGGAACAATTATTGCAGCGGAATCTCCTAAACAATAAAGCTTTGAAGTAGCAGGATTTTAACCTGTATATTAGCAGCTTTTGAATAGTTAAATAGATCCTGATTATGGGCTTATGAAGCTAGTTGATATATTGCTTGTCGAGGATAATGAGGGAGATATACTCCTGACGACCGAGGCCTTCGAAGAAGGAAAGATTTTAGACAGGACACGGGTTGTGCGTGATGGAAGATCTGCCATTGATCTACTAGCGGTCGATTTGAAATGGGATACTTTGCCTGACCTCATTATACTTGATGTGAATATACCCCGAATGAATGGACACGAAGTACTCCAACACGTCAAACAACATACAGGTCTTAAACATATTCCAGTAATCATGTTAACGACTTCTTCAACGGAATCAGATATAAACATGTCTTATCAGAATCATGCAAACTGTTATATCACAAAGCCTGTAAAAGCCGCGGATTTATAAATGCTATATCAAAGATTGAAGATTTTTGGATTAATATTGTCCAGCTTCCTAAATAAAAATGAATGGTCCATAAAAAAGATTCGAGACATTATAATATCCTCATAGTCGAAGACAATCCAGGGGATTTTTTGCTCATCGAAGATTATGTTCTGGAATATATTTATATGCCCCATTTTGTGCATGCCACCAGTTTAGGGGACGCAAAAAAACTAATGACCGGGGATTCTGTGTTGAGGTTCGATTTGGTGATGCTAGACTTAACTTTGCCTGATGGCGACGGCTCGGAATTGATTAGGGATATGGTAGAGATATGTCCTGATTGCCCAATTATTGTACTGACAGGATATACAGATTTCGAATTTAGCGTAAAATCTCTTTCTCTGGGCGTATCAGACTACCTTTTAAAGGACGAGTTGAGTGCCTCATCTCTCTATAAGAGCATTATATACAACATTGAACGAAAGAAAACGCATTCAGAACTCGAAGAATCGCAAAAAAGATATAGTAACTTATTCCACCTCAGTCCCGATCCTACCTGGGTATATGATGATGAAAGCAAGAACTTTCTGGATGTGAATGAAGCAGCTATTCGACGATATGGATTTACCGAAGATGAATTTATGTCAATGAAGATCCATGATTTAGAACCGCAAGTAGATTTGGTTTTAGAAGCAACTCCTCATTTAGCGGGATGGCATGATATTGAGAAAGCTCAACAAAAGGAAATTTTTCGTCATAGGAAGAAATGCGGGAAGGTGATTTTTGTGGAAAAAAAAACCCGCGAAATTCTTTTTCAAGGTAAAATAGCGCAGATAATGGTAGCTCATGATATAACTGAGCGTATCAATTATATTGACGCCATAGAGAAGCAAAATCAACGATTTGGCGAAATCTCCTGGATCCAATCGCATGTTGTGCGCGCCCCTATCGCAAGGCTCATGGGATTGATTAGTCTTATTAAACACCCCGCAAGCGATGAACAGCTTAAATTGGAATTGCTTGGTTACGTCCTGGATTCAGCCCATGAACTCGATGACATAGTCAGGGAGATAACACATAAAGCAGAGGAGATTAGTCTCAGCAGAGACTCTAAATAAACCATCCCGGTCCTACTATTCCTAAAAAACCTTAATCTCCATCACCCGTACCATTTCTGCTCTTTATTTCCTGATTTTGAGCTGAATCAATAAAAATTTTATATCGCTCAGTTTGGCCTTCTACCCCCCGTTGTATTAAACTTTAGTCCCAATAGGCTGATAATCTGAGACCTTTAATTTAAGCATTAAATAGTTGTAACATTTTCTCAAACTAACGGTAGAAGTGAAATAATTGGTCCAATCCAAGGATTTGAATAGAAGGACTATTGTGGAAATCAAATCGGGTATCAGTCAGTTGGTGAAATGTATTTTTTGGGACTTTTGGATAGGTCGTCCAGAACTCAGAAACATAAACCCTGGAGTTTGTCCAAAGAGAAATCGAAGTCCATTTCTTGTTGTATTGATAGTGCTGGTTTTTATAAATGGCAACTCCCTTTACTGCCTGGAAAAAATTCCATATTGTATTCGTGGTAAACAACCTACATCTTACAACTCCTCCGGCAAACCTTTGGTTTCAAAATCGACAATCACTCTAAATGGTTGGGATTCAATAATTACATCCGGCCCGCCAAAAATTTTGAGTGTGCTTTCCGGAGAGGTAAAATATGATAAAGAATACTCCAATGTGATCAAGATCGCAACTGCTGATCGTTTAGAAACCAAAATTATGGCGATTAGTAAACCCGAATGGCTTAAATTACACAGCGATCCGCAGGTAAGGATCCTGGCAGGAAGTGAAACCGCCGGGTCAGCTAATGGCACTGGAAATACGGCGCGATTCTTTGCCCCTTATGCACTGGCATCAGATTCAAAAGGCACTACATATGTTGCTGATCAAGTCGATAATCGCATTCGGAAAATAAGCCCTAAAGGCGAAGTTACGACTCTTGCGGGTAGCCTGGCCGCAGGATTTGCCAATGGGACAGGCGTTGAAGCCCGGTTCGATACACCTTCAGGCATTGCAGTTGACCATCACGGATATGTTTATATTTCTGATCAGCAAAACCATTCAATCCGTAGAATAAGCCCTGTAGGGGTAGTTAGTACATTAGCGGGCGGCCAGACGCCGGGATATGTTGATGGAGATGCATTTGCTGCAAGGTTTAATAGCCCTGCAGGTATTAGTGTAGACTTGAGAGGTTTCGTTTATGTTGCCGATAGAGGTAATAACCGAATTAGAATGATTTCACCAGAAGGCAAAGTTTCAACCCTGGCCGGCAGCGGGCAGGCAGGTTTTGCTGAAGGAAAAGGTAAGCTTGCAAAGTTTAACACACCTACCGGGATTGCCGTCGATAGGTCCGGCAACATCTACGTAACAGATCAGGTAAACAATCGAATCCGTAAAATAAGCGCTGAAGGTGAAGTTAGCACTTTCGCAGGAACCGGAGAGTTCGAATTTCGCGATGGAGAAGGCATTAAATCTGCATTTAAATATCCATCAGGTATTGTTGCCGACTCTGTAGGAAATCTGTATGTAACTGATCAGCTGAACCATCGTATTCGCAGGATTAGCCCTTCCGGAAAAGTCATATCTATTACTGTAAGCGGCGAAGATGACGTGAAAAAAGGGAAAACTGCTTCGAATCTTAATAACCCAACAGGTATTTGTTTGAACAATGACGGTAACGTACTTGTTGCGGATTATCACAACTATAATGTCAAAGAAATTGCCTTTAATATTTCACTTTCAGGCAAACCATCAAGATCCCACGTTGGTTCTCATGAAATCATTTTACGAATTTCAAATGAGTCTGGAACTTCCGTTCAGTCAGGCCAACTGACTGTAAAAGATGGTATTGGCCCAACGATTGTTAATACCTTCCCGGCTGACCTTAGCTCAGGAATTCCTCGTACATTGAATGCTCTTATCACATTCGACGAGGCAGTGGTGTTAAGTGACTCAGGGTCAATAACTATATCAAATGCAAGTCAAATTATTGTAAAATATAATGTTCGCCAGGCGATTATCGATAAATACATAGAATTGTCAGATGACCATAAGTCATTGACTCTTAAGTTAAAAAATCTACCTGCTGCTGCCACACTACGAATCTCAGTAGATAACGGAATTGTGAAGGATAGAGCTAATAACTTGTTTGACAAGAATCTCTCTCCCTTAGCTTCCTGGCTTTTTACAACCATTCAAAAAGAAAAGCAGGCCATTGATTTGCCGGGTTTGAGCAACAAGATCTACGGTGACCCGGTTTTCAAACTGGGTCCTATTCAATCGTCTGCCGGATTGACTGTAGAATATTCCGCAGAGGATCCTGCAATCCTATTCATTAAGGGCGACTCCGCAAGAATATTGAAAGCAGGCAAAACTAGTATCATTGCATTTCAAAGTGGTGACAATGCATATCTGGCAGAAAAGATCGCGCGGCCAATAGCTATTATGGCCCGGCCGGTGGTTGTTAAGCCTATTGCCGGACAGGTAATTACCTATGGCACTGTTCAGCCTCAAATTAGATACGAAATAATTTCAGGTTCTCTGTTGAATGACGATAAATTTGCCGGCAATTTGGAAAAGGCGAAGGGCGATAGTGTTGGAATATATTCCATTGTAGCAGGTTCTCTTACTCTTGAAAGTAATTATAATATGAAATTGCTTCAGGAAATTATAGCTGTTCAGAAAGCGCCTTTACTAATAAAAGCTAGCAACCAAACAAAGCTTGCCGGTTCCGCTAATCCTAAATTCGCTGGGATTTATGAAGGCTTTGTAAATGATGATAATGTCGAAAACTTGTTATCTAAACCCCAATTCACTTGTTTAGCATCAGAAAGCTCGCCAATTGGAAAATATTCAATTAACTTAATCGGAGCCGCGGCTAAGAATTATGCTATAACCTATCAGCCCGGAATTTTAACTATCTCGCCGAAGGGAAGCACTGATTTTAATGTTAAATATTACAATCTCTTTGAGAACATGGTTTCAGGTATTCTTGCGGCCAGTTTCTATCAAAGCAACCATGACGATCAGAGGTCTACTTTTATTCTTACAAAAGGAGATGGTGATGAGGACAATAATTTATTCAAAATTAAGGGTACCTCAATTGTCTCAGTTAATCCGTTGGATTACGAGCAAAGGAGTGTATTTTCTATCCGAGTCAGGTCGGAAGATGCATACGGTGAATTAACTGAAAAAAAAATACCCATCACGCTTTTAGATCTGAATGAACCTCCTGAAATGACTAAAATTCCGATTGGAATTGTTTGTTCAGATGGGCTCATAAAATTGACAGGAATCACTGCCGGGCCTGAAAAAAATCAGGAAGTAACGATTCGGGTAATGGATCTAAAATCCAAACGAAACCTGGAAGTAAGCCAGCCGGAAAATGGAGTTTCACAATTAAAATATAATCAGGCAGCTGGTTTTGGCAGTGTTTTAAATCTCCGAATTGTTCTTACAGACAATGGTGGTAATGCAAATGGGGGCATAGATTCCGCAGTTTTTACCTATGCATTACCTGTAGTCCGCCATAAACCAGTTCATATTATCTCCGAAAAAGGAACTCTACTGCCCCGGGGGATTGCATTAGTTATGACCGTCCAGGGGTCAGGAAAATTTCAATGGTATTTTAATAATCAACGAATCGCGGGAGAGCAGGATAATTCGATAAATTTAACAGCTGAGCAAAGCGGGACGATTAGTGTGCGGTTAATCAGTGAAGATGGGTGTATAAATGAAGCGAAAATGGACATTATTGTAACAGATAGCCCGATTATTACCTGTACTAATTTGATTTCCCCCAACTTTGATAGCATTAATGACGCCTTCATTATTAGAAATATCGAATACTACCCGGGAAATGAGCTTTGGATACTAGACCGAAGCGGAAAACAGGTTTTCAATCAGAAAAATTACGTTAATAGCTGGAAAGGGACTCACAAGGGTGGCACTTTGCCTGCCGGTACTTATTACTACCTTCTTGAACTGGAAAATAAAACAGCAAAGTTAAAAGGCTATATTTCTGTTGTTGATTGAGTTAAAACAAAATCTTGTCGCGGTCGATTCTACTAAAAGCGTAGATAAATACCGGTAAATTTTCCTTATTAAAATTCATTACCCGTCTTTATTTACATTTGTGACTTGCATTCCTGATCCGGAATTTCGTTTAGTACTATGGTCTAAATGGTATGGCTAATTTGGACTCTCTTCGATCAATTAACACGAACGTTAGTTTATTTTCCATCCCACTTCACAAATCTCAATAATAAGTCTTGGTTCGTGATTTTTCTACAAACAGAAAGATTCTAATTAGGTGATTAAAGCATGAATTTGTCAGTAAATCGTGTTATTTAGAATTATTCTTATTAACTTGCAATTGATTTGAAGATATGGCTTGTGGAAGGTGTTAATAATATCGAAATAAAAAGAAATAAAAGGAATGAAATACTTATTTACAGCCCTGATCGCACTTGGAAGCATTGGTGCCACCGCTCAAACTAACATTTTTCTGGACCGTGGTTATTGGAAAACGGCACCGTCTGTTGCGTCAATCCAGGAGCTGATACAGAAGGGGAATAACCCTGCAGAATTAAACAATGCGAGTTATGATCCGGTAGTGTTTGCAATTTCCGAGAAGGCTCCGAATGAATCCATAATGTTCCTTCTGTCGCAAAAAGGAAACGATGTGAACAAGCTAACCCACGATGGCAGAACTTATATTTTCTGGTCAGCTTCTGCTGGAAATATCGAATTGATGGAATACCTGCTTAAAAATGGTGCAAAGTTAGACTTGATCGATGATCATGGTGCAAGCGCAGTAAATTTCGCTGCCGGTTCCGGCCAGGCGAACACAAAGGTGTATGATCTTCTTTTGAATAAAAAAGCAGATATTAAAAAAGATGTCAACGAGGATGGTGCAAATGCTTTATTGCTAAGTGCAGGTGCAGATAAAGATTTTGCACTGTTAAACTACTTTACTTCGAAAGGCCTGGATATTAATAGTACCGATGACAATGGTAATACGATTTTTAATTATGTAGCCCGGGCGGGCAGAATAGATGTGCTAGCTAAACTGATTGAAAGGGGCGTAAAATTTAATGATAGCGCTTTTATTCTTGCTTCGCAAGGTGGGAGAGGCGGAGCCAATACAATAGAGTTATTTCAGTTGCTGGAAAGCTTGAAGTTGAACCCCGCAGTGGTGGCTAAAAACGGGCAGACAGCCCTGCATGGCCTTGCAAGAAGAGATAAGCAATCCGAGATAATAAAATATTTTATTTCAAAGGGCGTGGATGTGAACAAAGCTGACAATGACGGAAATACGGCTCTAATGATTGCAGCAGCGTCGAACAGAGACCTTAATGCAATTGAACTTTTCGCAACAAGCGTTAAGAATGTCAACCAACGGAACAAAAGTGGAGTTTCTGCGCTTGCCTTTGCTGTTAAAGGTAATAATCCGGAGATTGCAGGAGCACTTATTGCTAAAGGTGCTGATGTGAACGTGGTTGACGCAAACGGTGATAACCTGGCCTACTATCTAGTTCAGTCATTCACTGCTCAGAACGCAGCAGCCTTTGATGCGAAGATGAAAATGCTGCAGGATAAGGGACTGGACCTGGCAACTCCTCAAAAAAGCGGTAACACACTATATCATTTAGCGATCGCTAAAAATGATCTGGGGCTTATGAAGAGGATTGAAAACTTGAACATCGATAAAAATGCTAAGAATGGGGAAGGTTATACCGCTTTACATAAAGCTGCAATGGGTGCGAAAGATGACAGTATTATTAAATACCTTTTGGCGACGGGAGCAAAAAAGGATGCAAAAACCGAATTTGGTGAAACTGCTTACGACTTAGCCGATGAAAATGAATTTTTATCTAATAATAAAGTATCAATAGACTTTCTTAAATAATCATGGCTAAAGTTCTTAACCTAATATTACTTCTAATAATACTTATATGCAGCGGAATAAGTACGTTCGCGCAGAAAGCAGGCAGTAAAAAATATAAGTGTATGATTCAAATGACAAACTATGCGGGAGAGGAAGCATATATCGTAGTGTCGCTAATTAATCCCAAGGGAGTCTATGAAAAGACTGTTTACATGTTCGCAAAAGATAAAAAATGGTATAAAGATCTGGAAGAGTGGCATAAATTCAATAAAAAAAACCCAGCAAATATCAGTGCTATTACCGGTGCGTCTGTAGCCGGGGGTGATCGAAGTATAAAGGTTTTCGAAATTGAGGACTCAAAAATAAACAAAGGTTATAAGTTACGATTTGAGGTAGCTGTTGAGGATAAGGAATACCATGAAAACGACCTGGAAGTCCCTCTGACAAGCGCCAATGTTTCAGGTAAAATTGATGGAACAGGATTTATACGTTATGTCCGGATGAGTCCTAACTAACATGTTATGACTATTTCAATCTGGAGATACAGCCATCTCTCATTGGCAGTATCTTCTTTTTTGTTTATTCTGGTTGCATCCCTTACGGGGATAATTCTGGCGTTCGATCCTGTTGCGCAAAAGACCCTTCCATATCGTGTTCACGAGTTCAATAGCATTACTTTGGCTGAGTCGCTGCCGGCGATACGAAAAGCGTATCCGGTAATCACCGATATCGCAGTTGACAATAATAAATTTGTTATTCTTAATGGTACGAATAGCGAAGGCGAAAATATATCTCTATTTATCGATCCACGGACAGGAAAGTCTCTGGGTACACCTGCGGTACAAAGCGACTTTTTTCAATGGGTTACTGCTTTTCACCGTTCACTTTTTTTAAAGGAAACAGGGAGATTTTTAATAGGCATCACATCATTTTTACTTCTTCTTATAGCGCTGTCAGGCACGGTGCTGGTTATTCAGCGCCAGCGTGGGATAAAGCGCTTTTTTACAAAAATTGTGAAGGAGAATTTCACTCAATATTACCATGTGGTGCTGGGACGGCTTTCACTGATACCAATAATTATTGTTGCTTTTACGGGAACTTATTTATCACTGGCAAGGTTCGAGGTTTTTAAACCCCAACAAATTTCCCACCAAATCAATTCCCACAATATAAGCTCTGATGATAAATTAGATCCAGCGCAATTTACAGTTTTCAGAAACACGCTTCTTTCCGACGTCAAGAGTATAGAATTTCCGTTTTCTGAAGATCCGGAAGATTATTACACTTTGAAAATGGATGACCGGGAATTGCTGGTTAATCAGCTTAACGGGAATATTCTGAGTGAGGTATCGTACTCTCGTAGCACATTGTTTACCGAATTTAGCCTCGACCTTCACACCGGACGTACAAACAGCATCTGGGCAATAATCCTTGCAATAGCGACTGTAAACATTTTATTCTTTATTTATTCTGGTTTTGCAATTACGTTTAGGCGACGGGCTACCAGGTTAAAAAACATATTCAAAGCTGACGAATGCCGTTTTATCATTCTTGTCGGTTCTGAAAATGGGAGTACTTTTCTATTTGCCAAGTCTATCTTCCAGCAACTGCTGGATGCAAATCAAAAATGCTATATAGGAGAAATGAATAGCTTCGAATTATATACCAAGGCCGAGCATCTTCTAATTCTTACTGCTACTTACGGACTTGGTGATGCTCCAACAAATGCAATAAAATTCCTGGATAGACTCAGAACAACAAAGCAGCCTAATAAGGTTTATTTCTCCGTAATAGGTTTTGGTTCGCATGCTTATCCTGATTTCTGTAAGTATGCTTATGAAGTTAATAACAATCTCATGGAACAAGACTGGGCCCTGCCTCTTTCAGATATCCATACGGTTAATGATAAATCGCCTGAAGAGTTCATGCAGTGGGCTTCATTATGGTCGCAGCTTGCACAAGTGCCCCTGAATATTTCTGCAAAAGAATTCAAAATGAAACCCATACGACCGCAAACATTAACAGTGGTCGAGCGATCTGAACTGGCAAATTCAGAAGGTGCATTTCTCATTAAGCTGAAACCTTTGAACCGTGTTAAATACACTTCTGGCGATTTGCTCGCTATTCACCCAGCAAATGATCATCGCGAACGCCTTTATTCAATTGGAAAAATAGACGGCACTATTCAGTTAAGTGTGAAGAATCATGCTATGGGCTTAGGATCACAATTTTTGTACAATTTGAAACCAGGACAAACGGTTAAAGCACGTATAGACAAAAATGCACATTTTCATTTTCCGCCGGATGCTTCTATGGTGATAATGATCTCGAATGGGACAGGTATTGCGCCCTTTCTCGGAATGATTGACCAGAACAAGAAAATGAAACCCTGCTATTTGTATTGTGGTTTCAGAAATGATCAGTCATTTAGCGTTTATAGAAATATCCTGGATAAAAGCGTGGAAACGCACAAACTAAATGGGCTCCATGTGACATATTCACGTGAGGGCGAGAAAAAATACGTTAAAGATATTCTTGCCCCTGACGAAACGTTTGTAGCCCGATGTTTAAGTGAAGGGGGAGTGATTATGATTTGCGGGTCTTTGGCTATGCAGCGGGACGTAATCAAATTGCTTGAAGGGATTTGCCAGAGAATTGGTCACAAAGGTATAAGCTTTTATGAGGCCCGGGGCCAAATACTTACGGACTGTTATTGATATGAGAGCATTTACAATCGTTGTGTTATTAATTTCGGCGCTGGGTTGTAGTGCTCAGGTGCTTCAGGAGAGGGCGGTACGCCTTATGGGAAGTAGGTTTGATATTACAATTGTGTCAAAAGATACTGCAAAAGCTAACGCATTTATCGACATTGTGGTTGCCGAAGTAACACGGATTGAAAATTTAATTTCCGACTGGAGGCCTCAAACTCAAATTTCGGAAGTAAACAGAAATGCTGGAATCAGACCCGTCAAAGTTGACCAGGAAGTCTTTGAGCTTACTGAACGTGCGTTATATCTTTCACGCATTACCAATGGTGCTTTCGATATCAGTTTTGCGGCAATGGACAGAATATGGAAATTCGATGGCTCGATGACTGCAATGCCTTCTCCGGTAGCGATAAAAAGGTCAGTAGAAAAAATAGGCTACAAGAATATTTTATTGGACAAAGTTAACAGCACAATTTTTCTTACGAAAGAAGGAATGAAGATAGGATTCGGAGCGCTTGGAGAGGGATATGCAGCCGACAAATGTCGTGAGATAATGATTAAAAAAGGCGTAATGGCGGGCATTGTCAACGGTTCGGGCGATATGAACAGCTGGGGAAGGCATCCATCTGGAGACACCTGGAAAATAGGTGTGACGAACCCGATCGACGACAATGAATTATTTGCCATATTACCGCTTGAAGATGAGGCTGCAGTTACATCAGGGAGTTATGAAAAATATGTCGTGTTTAACGGTAAACGGTATGCCCACATTATCAATCCTAAAACTGGTTACCCGGCCTCCGGATTATCAAGTGTTACTGTTTTGGGCCCTAGCGCCGAATTTGCAAACGGACTTAGTACATCAATTATGGTACTTGGGAAGAGGAAGGGGCTGAAACTTTTAAGGGATCATATCCAATATCGGGGGATTCTCGTTGACGACAAAGGAAGAGTTACCGCTACAAAAAATCTGGGTGTTGAACTTGTCGGGCAGATAAATTGATCAAATTATGATAGCCGCCCTCTACTTACTACCTTTAATCTAATGTTAGAGCTTCACATAAAGAATATGGTGTGTAACCGCTGTATAACCGCTGTAAGGAAAGAACTCCAGTCAATTGGTTTGCACCCAAGTGTGGTCGAAATGGGTGTGGTGCATTTGGAGGAGAATGAAGTCGATGATGGCACACGTCTCAAACTGGCTAATAAGCTTATAGAACTTGGTTTTGTGTTGCTCGATAGCAGCAAAACCATACTTATTGGTCGGATTAAAAATCTCATCATTGAAAAAATTCACCGTTCAGAATATTTAGACGTCAAGGTAAACTGGTCTAAATTTATTTCCGACCAGGTTTTTCATGAATATAACTACTTGAGCACTTTGTTCTCATCCGTAGAGGGAATTACTCTTGAGCAATATATCATCCGCCAAAAAATTGAACGGGTGAAAGAGCTTTTGTTCTATGATGAACTTAGTCTTGGTGAGATTGGTTTTAAATTAGGTTATAGCAGTATCGCACACCTCTCTGCCCAGTTCAAAAAAATTACAGGTCAAACTCCATCTCAGTTCAAAAAAACAAGGGCAATTGATATGAAGCGAAGACCATTAGATGCAATCTGAATCGCCACTCGGTCATAAAGTTGTATAAGTCTTTCATGGAATTCTGTAATGCCTAATCACTTTACTAGCCTAACTTTGGGTTATATTAAAATGATTATCATGTCAGTACTTAACGCATCACAAACATTAAATTCAAAAACCATCCGGAAAAATTTCCCCGTAACGGGAATGACTTGTGCAGGCTGTGCAGTCAGTGTTGAGTCGATGTTAAAATTATCCACAGGCGTTGCTGACGCTGGGGTGAACTTCGCTAATCAGATTGCCTGGGCTGAGTATGACGAGAATAAAACCAACCCTTTCGAGTTGCAGAAATCAGTACGTTCGGCAGGTTATGATATTCTGATTGACCTTGAAAATCCTTCGCAGGTACAGGAAGAGCTACAACGGGCGAATTACAGAGAGATTATAAACAGGACTGTCCTTGCATCAATACTAACCCTACCGGTTGTTGTTATTGGCATGTTCTTCATGGAACAACCAGGCCGGGAGGGAGGAATGTCAAACGGGAATTGGATCTCCATGTTGTTAACTGCTCCTGTTTTGTTTTGGTTTGGCCGTTCGTTTTTTATCAACGCATGGAAGCAGGCAAAACATGGTAAAGCGAATATGGATACGCTGGTAGCTCTTAGCACCGGAATTGCTTTTATGTTCAGTGTGTTTAATACTTTGTTCCCTGAATTCTGGTATCAGCGGGGCTTATTTCCGCATGTGTATTATGAAGCAGCATCTGTCATAATTGTCTTTATATCCTTAGGGAAACTGCTTGAAGAAAGAGCCAAATCCAACACATCTTCAGCCATAAAAAAATTGATGGGCCTGCAGCCCACAACTGTCAGGATCTTTATAAACAATTTAGAAGAAGAAGTCCCGGTAAGCTCCGTCGTTCGCGGGAATATAATCATTGTCCGTCCGGGTGAAAAAATCCCTGTTGATGGAACTGTAACTTCGGGTTCTTCATATATAGATGAAAGCACCATCACCGGTGAGCCTGTTCCTGTACAAAAGGACAAGAATTCGAAGGTATTTGCGGGAACAATCAATCAGAAAGGAAGTTTTCAGTTTAGAGCGGATATGATAGGCAGTGATACACTGCTCGCACAAATTATTAAAGCGGTTCAGGAGGCTCAAGGCAGTAAAGCCCCGGTGCAGAAGCTGGTTGACAAGATCTCAGGAATATTTGTACCTGTGGTCATCGGAATATCCATATTGACGTTTGTACTATGGATGCTTTTTGGCGGTGAAAATGGCTTTACCCACGCCTTATTAACGTCGGTGACTGTACTTGTAATTGCATGCCCATGCGCTTTAGGACTGGCAACACCCACAGCGATTATGGTTGGAATTGGAAAAGGAGCAGAAAATAACATACTTATAAGAGATGCCGAAAGCCTTGAACTGGGGTACAAAGTTAATGCCATAATACTTGATAAAACGGGTACTATTACCGAAGGGAAACCAGTTGTAAATGCCATAAAATGGTGTTCGGATGCGGGTAGCATTGATAATCTGAAAGTAATTCTCTACAGCCTTGAAATAAGATCCGAGCATCCGCTTGCTGATGCGGTAGTGAACTATTTGAAAGAGACCGGATTTACAGGCATAGAGCCTTTATCTTTTGAGAGTATAACCGCGCGCGGAGTTAAAGGTACTTTTAGTGAAAAAACATATTACGCTGGTAATCACAAAATGATTTCTGAGAATAATATTCATATAGATGGCACGCTAAAAGATATGGCTGACCAATATCAGCAGCAGGCTAACACGGTCATCTATTTTGCAGACCAGCGGGATGTTCTGGCGGTAATTGCAATTGCTGATAAGGTAAAGGCGACATCTGCAAAAGCCATCCAACTCCTTCGCAATATGGGAGTTGAAGTTTACATGCTTACAGGAGATAATCAGGAAACCGCAGCCGCAGTCGCGCGCGAAGTAAAAATAGAACATTTCAAAGCTGAAGTTTTACCTTCAGAAAAGGCCGACTTTGCAAAAGATCTACAGGCGCAGGGAAAGATTGTAGCCATGGTTGGCGATGGGATTAATGATTCACATGCACTAGCACAGGCAGATGTAAGCATTGCTATGGGCAAAGGTTCTGATATTGCTATGGACGTAGCGAAGATGACACTCATCACCTCTGATCTTTTAGCAATACCTAAAGCATTAAAACTCTCAAAAAGGACCGTCCAGACCGTTCGACAAAATCTGTTTTGGGCATTTATTTACAATATTATTGCGATCCCACTGGCTGCAGGAGCGTTGTACCCTTACAATGGCTTCCTTCTTGACCCCATGATTGCAGGGGCCGCAATGGCCTTGAGTTCTGTTTCCGTAATAACGAACAGCTTGCGCTTAAAAGCAGCAGATCTTTGAATTTAAAAAACAATGTAGACTATAAATTATGAACAAACTAAAATTTAAGACCAATATTAAATGCACAGGATGCCTTTCTGTAATGACGCCTATTTTGAATAACCTCGCCGGAGAAAATAATTGGAACGTAGATCTTGATAATCCACAAAAGATATTGACTGTTGAGGCTAATATTTCTGAAGGCGAAATTATTGACACGATAGTGAAATCGGGATTTGAAGCTGAGAAAGTTTGAGGCTGCAGTTATAACTACACCGGGACACCACTGGGTTGTTATAGAAATTCACACGCCTATAATGTTATTGTTACACTAGAGTGTATTCTGTCTATCCCGCTGATCCACATGTGAATAAGAACATCCTGGTATGTGAAATTTTAGCTGATGACTTCAATCATCTTGTTACACTTTAAGTTTATTTCTATATTCCAGTACTGAACTAAAAAACCAAAAATGAAAAAACAATTCTTATTACTATGCTCACTTATTAGCATGAGCATTGGGGCGTGGGCGCAGCAGCCGCGGCCATCCGGCAAACCTTATAGTTACATTATTAAGGGAGGGCATGTAATTGATCCAAAAAATAACATAAATGAAGTAATGGATGTCGCCGTGACATCCGGAATACGGGGATTGCCCGCACGTGAAGCCATGGAAGCCCAACCAGCAGAGGGCAATCGTCCGGCCCGTGAAGCTGTAGCAGCGCGGGCTGCTGTTCCCACAATCGAAGGTAAAATTGCTAAGGTCGCAAAGAATATTCCTGCAGATCAGGCAGACCAGATCATTGACGGTAAGGGATTGTATGTAACCCCAGGATTGATTGATCTTCATGTGCACTTTTTCTGGGGCCACGAAGGGAGCTATTTGAAAAATGCACCCACAGCCTTGCCAGCCGATGGTTTCACTTTTCGAACCGGCGTAACGACAGTAGTAGATGCGGGATGCAGCGGCTGGAGAGATTTCGAACTTTTTAAAAAGCAAACAATTGATGTTTCTCAAACACGTGTTTTAGCAATGCTTAACATCGTAGGTACGGGTATGGATGGCGCCGGAGAGAATAATATTGGCGAGATGGATGCAGTTAAGACTGCCGATATGGCTAAAAAATATCCAAATGATATTGTTGGTGTGAAGCTAGCACATTTCAATGGGCGGACGTGGGTTCCAACTGACCGCGCACTTGAAGCAGGAAGACTTGCAAATATTCCAATCATGGTCGATTTCGGTTCTGCGGCCCCTTATCTACCGCTTGATTCTTTATTTAATGTCAAATTTCGCTCTGGCGATATCTACACTCACGCCTTTGGCGGCAACGGAACATCGAGTCCTGATGGGAGGGAATCGATTGTTGACATGAATGGTAAAGTTAAGCCGTTTGTGTATAAAGCCAGGCAAAGAGGAGTTGTCTTCGATATTGGTTTTGGAGGTGCAAGTTACCTATACAATCAGGGGGTTCCAGCTGTAAAGGCAGGTTTTTATCCTACTACTATTAGTACAGATCTTCACACAGGAAGTATGAACGGACCGATGAAGTCAATGGAGAACATCATGAGCCTGTTTATGGCTACCGGTATGCCTTTAAAAGATGTTATCGCTGCAAGTACATGGCATCCTGCAAAAGCCATCAAACGCGAAGGACTTGGCAACCTTTCACAAGGATCTGTGGCTGATATCGCTATATTCAAAGTTACTGTAGGAAATTACGGTTGGCCCGTTAGAGGCGGAAAGATTGCCGGAAAGCAGCGACTGCAAACTGAAATGACTATTCGCAATGGTAATGTGGTTTACGATCTTGACGGAATAGGACAGCCTGTCGGCCCGGCACCTGCTAGCTCAGGCCGTTAAGAATCAAGTATATGATTTGTAAAAAAACGTCTTCCAGTTTGGGAGACGTTTTTTTGTAGAATCCATGCCAACCAACTTACTTCAAGTTCTTGTTAAAAAATTTAATTGTCCGCTTCCACGCGAGTTCAGCAGCTGCTTTATCATATCGCGGAGTAGTATCATTGTGAAAGCCGTGGTTTACATTTTCATAAATAAAAGCTTCATATTCTTTGCCATTTTCCTTTAATGCAGCTTCGTATGCCGGCCAGCCAGCATTTACCCGTGTGTCAAGCGATGCGTAATGCAGCTGTAGAGGTGCTTTGATTTTTGGTACATCCGCGATTACAGCCTGGCCTCCATAATAAGGTACTGATGCAGCAAGCGACGGAATCCGGACAGCCATAGCATTACAGATTCCTCCTCCAAAGCAAAAACCAACTACACCTACTTTGCCATTGCAATCCTTATGGCTTTTAAGGTACTCAAAGGCCGCAATAAAATCTTCAAGCATTTCAGCGCCGTTCCGTTTACTTTGCATATTTCGTCCTTCATCATCGTTCCCTGGATAACCACCCAGTGGCGTTAATGCGTCAGGTGCAAGAGCAATAAATCCTGCTAGCGCTGCTCTCCTGGAAACGTCTTCAATATAGGGGTTCAGCCCCCTATTCTCATGAACTACGATAATTCCACCAAGTTTCTTTTTTGAACGAACAGGTTTGGATAATAGGCCTTTAATAGTACCGCCCCCCTTTGGAGATTCATAGTTGATGTAACCGGAATTAAGTCTGGGATCGCCTGCCTTTACTTGGATATTGCCTTTGTAATCAGGCATAAGGAAACTCATTAGCGATGTTAAGGTAAGCCCGCCTACTGCATAAACTGATAATTGCTGCATAAATGATCGGCGGTCAATGCGGCTGTGCGCGTAGTCGTCATAAAGGTCAAACACTTCCTGTTTGATGTCTTCTTTCCTGATTTGATCCATAACAGTGCTAAGCTAAAAAAAATCTTGATGGAATCTAAGATGAATTCCCTCCAGGTATAGGAATCAGAGGAACCTTTATGTGGGCTATCGAAAAAGCTTGGTATCGAAACGACTTATGGACATCTTTTACCAGCAGGGAAGGTGCAGAAAGTAGTAGAGCTTAAAAACGCAGGTATGCATGTGGCTTTCGTGGGCGATGGAGTGAACGATGCGCCCGTGGTTGCCCTGGCTGATGCAGCGACGCTACCATTGAAACTGCTGAAATTGTGATACAAAATGATCAGCCTTCGAAAATTGTTTCTGCTATACTGATAGGGAAAATAACCAGGAATGTCGTATGGCAAAATATTATTCTAGCAATGGCGGTCAAAGTAATTGTTTTAGGGCATGGAGCTGGCGGATAGCAACATTTTGGGAGGCAGTAATTGCCGATGCAGGGGGTAGCATTAATGGCCATTCTTAATGCTGTGAGAATACAGAAAATGACCGTATAAAATACCGTCAATTCGATTGTCTTTCAATTGTAATGTCTCTGTATTCAGGTATTTATGGAACGATATTAGAGCTTATATAGGTAATTATATAACAATCATAATAACAGGTATTGTATGAGAAAAGGACTAAAAACAGGAACCATAATCGGCATTTTATTGCTTACTATTGCTACGTTAAGTTTTAAGAGCACCACAACAGATAATGATGTTAATACTGAACAAACTGTAGGTGCTTCAACGGTAAAATCTAAGCCTGCAAAATCAGCAGATATACTTTTTGATGAATATGCGTTATCGATATACAAACTTGCTGGCCTTTCGAACAGTGGTCTTGATTACCAGGTATTCCTGAAAGGCCTTACCGGATATCAAAATCTTAAAAATTTGGATGTTATACCGGCTACAAAGACTATACTTTCAGTAGTAGATCTTTCGTTGCCAAGTACTCAGAAAAGATTGTGGGTTATAGATTTAACGGCAAACAAAATCCTTTTCAATACCTTGGTAGCCCATGGCAGGGGTAGTGGTGAAAAAATGGCTGAGACATTTTCCAATACTCCATCATCAAATCAAAGCAGCGTTGGATTCTTTACAACTGCTGAAGTGTACACGGGAAAACACGGACGTTCATTAAGACTCGATGGATTAGATGCAGGATTGAATCACAATGCCAGGGGCAGAGCTATTGTAATACACGGCGCCGAGTATGTAAGCCAGGAAGTTATTGATGCTACCGGTCGTCTGGGGAGAAGTCAAGGTTGCCCGGCATTGCCAATGGATTTGTTTAGTGATATCATTAACGATATAAAAGACAACACACTTTTATTTATTAATGGGGAAGGCGTAGAGAAGTCGCAGTATTTGAAAGGCATTGAACAAAATCTTAATGTCGGAAAATTAGCAGCTTTTAAAATCCAGGCGGGAGAAATCAGTATATAGTTTAAACCTAACCCAAAGTTAAGGTGATATTTTAAGAGCAATACAACACAGCGGAACTACTTCCACCGCCAGTTAGATCTTATGAGATTTAATTTCTATTGGCGGGGACGGAACCTGTTAACTCTTACCGACAGCTCATTTGGGCTGAATGGCTTGGTGATGTAGTCATCGGCGCCCATTTGGAAAGCTTCCAGAATAACATTCTCCTGGCCCATGCCGGATAAAACAATCACTTTGATTTTCTGCTGATATTTCTGCCGGATATAACCAACTATCTCCATTCCTGACGAGTAGGGCATCATTATATCAGTGATTACAAGTTCAGGCTGATGCTCATCGATCAGCGCTATCGCCTGTTGTCCGTCTCTCGCTATCAAAATGACGTGTCCGTCTTTCTTAAGACGGAATTCCAAAGTCCTAAGCATCAGCTCATCATCTTCAGCAATCAAAATCTTCATGTTCTATTCTTACAATTTGGTGACAGCTAATTTTATAAAGATAATTGAAACGCCCGAATTTATTGAATAAGAATAATAAAGAGATTTTTTTTTCAAACGAAGCGAAAATTAGGTTAATCTCAATTATATTTATGAGAAAATTTAAAATGAGTAAAGCCCAACTTCCTTCTAATGAGTCTGAGAGACTGGCAAGTCTGCGCGCCCTGGATCTCGATTACAGCGAGCTAGAAGACGAATTCCAAAACTTCGTGAAACTGGTTTCCAGAACGACGGGAATGGATGTGTCGCTAGTTAATTTGATAGACACTTTCAGGCAGTGGACCATTGCTAACTATGGGTTAACAGTTAAATCGATGTCGAGAGAAGACTCTGTTTGTCAATTTACTATCCTTGAAAAAGATCATTTCGAAGTGAAGGACCTCTCTCTCGATGAAAATCATAAGGATAAATTCTATGTGACAGGCAATCCGCATTTAAGGTATTATTTTGGGGTGCCTCTTAAAACAAGTGACGGAGTGCATATTGGTTCTTTATGCGTTCTGGACAAAGAACTGAAAACATTAAGCAATGAGCAGATTGAATTCCTGAAGATCATTGCCGACGAGGTCGTAAATAAACTGAAAGCGTATAAATTGGTCCGGGAACTTAAGAATGATCTGGACAACCAGATTAAAGACCAAAAGACCATCGCTCTGGAGCTGCAGGACTCCTTAGCTGGTATCATTGGCATTTCGGAAGTACTCATTGATAAGGACATGCCTCATACTTCTGCAGATGCAGAAGGTTTTGTTACTTTGATCAATGAACGGGGCAAATCCATGATAGAACTTACTAGAAAGCTCTTCAGCGAAAGCGGGAATGAGGTGGATTCTTCAGGTATTTGTTTGGTTCAACTAAAAGAAAAGTTAGTTGCTTTGTACGGGCCATTAGCACGCAGCAGAGAACAGAAGCTTGAGATAACGATAAACGAATTAAATAATCACATTTACTTCTCTCGCGCCGGCATTTTCTCTGCGTTGAATTACCCAATATCCGGTACTCTTTATTCCAGCGAAGTTGGATCTGCAATCTTCGTAAAACTCGATATAGGTGTTTTAGTTGATAAATATTTATTAAAAATTTCTATTAAAAGTAATTCAAATTCTTCGCCCGATCCAACACAGCTATATCCGCCCGAACAAGTGGAATCTGAGTTTCATTTTTTTTCTGAGACAGATGGATGGCATATTGAAGTTGGCCAGCCACTTTTGGTTACATAACAACTATTGCTTTATCTAAAGCTATCTGACATACAACTCAAAATAATGATTAACCAGAACCCCTCAATACCGAAAATGTTTCTTCATGGCTCTCGCGTAATCCGCTAAAGCCAATTCGGGTTCTGCTATTTCTGGATGCCATAGTTTTTCCCATTCAAAACTGTAGTAACCCTTATAACCATCTTTGTCAAGGATGTTTATTGCATCGAAAATGGGCACGTCACCTTCCCCTATGAATACATATTGAAGTTTGTTGCCGGCCAGTATTTTAGCATCTTTGATATGTGTGTGCCGTATATATTTTTTTAATTTTTTATAAACTACTGCTGGAGACTCTTTGGTTTCTGTCCACATGTTGGAGATATCCCAGACCAGCCCGATATTCGAATGATCAGCAGCTTTCATTGTTTTTAAGATATCATCGGAATGGGAAAAATCACCGTGTGTTTCCATCAGAACTGTAACATTACGCGTTTTCGCGTAATCGCCAAGTGCCAATAGTCCTTTAGCGACATATTCCATCGTTTTATTTCTATCCTGGTCTTTTGGAAACTCATTGGGAAACACCCTCACAAAAGGACAATTGATTTGACTAGCAAGGTCAATAAAGGATTTAGCTTCCTTCATGTGCTTATCCCGTAAGGGACCGTCAGGCATATGAAATGCAGCCGATGCCCCTAGATTAACAAATTTCAATCCCTTTTCCTTCATCGTCGCCAGCGTAGATTCCATGTTATCAGGACTGTTAAATTCTGTTGCATTAGGAAGATCCATTTGCCTTTTTATTCCCCGGATCTCCAGGCCTGAATAATTATGCTGTGCAGCAAAATCTATTGCCTGTTTTAAGGTCCAGTCCGGACAAGCGATTGTCGAGAATGCTAAAAGTGGTTTGTTTTTAAGTAAAACAAATGATGAGCTTGTTAACGACGCCGCAGCTAAAATAGCCGAGTTTTGCAGGAATTGTTTTCTGGAGTAAGTCATGTTCGTACTTCTATGAACTATAAAATTGATAAAAGCATTTCATATGTTAGCTATGATTCTAAAAAAGTTTAGGGAAAAATCAGACTTATTAACAAACCGTTGGGAACGCCAAAATTGACAATGAACTCTTTGTCAATCTTAGCATTTCCTCCCGTGAAGATTAGTTTTCTTTGGGTGGCATAATTACCGGAGGTGGAGGAGCTAAAAATATATCATTCCCTTCCCGGTTAAAATCACCACCTAGTTGTTTTATTTTTTCGAGAAAGTCCTTGTTGATCAGATACACGTATGTTAGTTCATCTGTTTCTGATTTTAAAGAGTAATAGGATATGAAATCTTTTGCTTTGTAATTAGCCAGTGGTTCCCGCGGTTTTTCATAGCCTATCAATACCACGAACTTTTGTGCATTCTTCCAGCTTACCATAAGTGCCTCGGTTGGTTGAACAGGTGCCGGGTAATGGCTTTTTTCTTCGGCAGTCAACTGCTCGTATCGCTTTCTGATTTTAACTCCGGCATTATCGATGAAGCGCATATAGGCGCCTTTATAATATTCGTCCTTGGTGAGTTGCCCGATGTTATCGGATACCATCCTTAATTCTGTTGCTGCCGAAGTCCCCTGGGCGAAAACTATATCGCCAAAAGCCAGGATCAACACTGCTGCCACGGGGAGCAGCGATACAGCTTTCACCATCTTCCAAGTTTTTGAAGTTTGCTTTTTCATCATTTTAAATCTTTTTTTAGTGACTGAAAAATTAAAATTGCTGGCTACTCTAACAGATTTTAGCGTGGCTTTTTGCAATAGTAATTGTTGATATATTGAAATATTACAGGAGGATTCAATTACGGCTTCGTCAGCAAGGAATTCGTGATTTAGCTGAATGGCTTTCTTGTAGAAAATAAAAACGGGATTGAACCAGAATATTGAGATAAGAAGCTCCATAAACAACAGATCGGCAGAGTGTCTTTGCCTGACATGGGTGAATTCATGAGTTATGATTTCCTGTTCTATTCTTTGGTCCAAATAGTCAACTTCATTCAAGAAAATGTAAAATAAAAAACTATGAGGTGCCAGCTTTTCCTTTATGAGGACAATAGTTCCTTCGGGGGTATTTCTTTTAGGGCTTTTGTAGACAATACTCATTAAGAGTATTAGATTGATGGCAAACCTGGCCAGTAGGACTGCTGCTACCAGACCATACACCAGAGTTATGATGTCTATATGTTGTGGTACTGCAACCCTATTAATTTCTGTCGGAACCATTGTAGAAATATTGGGTAATACAAATTCACTCAATTGCAATTGCGTGTGTACTAAATCCTTGCCAGGTAGCGTGATCTTGATTAGCGGTATTGTCAGCCCCAGCCCCATACTAGCCATTAGATAGAACCGGTTGAACCACTGCATTTTTTCTTTTTCAAGCCACAAATGATAAATCGCCAAAAGGATTGTTAAAACCAGCCCTGATCTTATTAAATATTCTATCATGGTCTTTTTCTTTTAATTTCCTGATCAATGATTTTTTTTAATTCTTCAAGCTGGGCTTCAGTCATTGCCGTTTCTTTGGTAAAAAACGATGCGAACTGTGATACCGAATCATTGAAAAAAGTCTTAATAAGTCTGGCAACATGCTTCGAAAAGTAATCTGTTTTTAGAACTATCGGATAATATTCCCTCGAATTACCATATAACTTGTAACCAATAAAGTTTTTATCCGTCATTCTTTTTAGAAGTGTTGCAATCGTTGTGGCTGCGGGCTTGGGCTCTTGGTACGCATCGATTAAATCCTTCATGAACGCCGTTTCCTTTTCCCAGAGGTATTGCATCAGTTGTTCTTCTGCCTTTGTCAGCTGCATTGTTCTACAGTTAGTTTTGTTGTTCTACAAATGTAGAAACATAATCTGTAAATCCAAATTAATCTGAAAATTTATATCGGGTATTAAGTCTTGCCTCCAAATGACCGGACACATATTGTGTTCTTAAAAAATTTATCAAACTGGATTTTTGCGTGTAACTTTAAGCTCATTAAACTTTAATCATTATGAAAAAATATATCTTTCTGGTTGCAATCGTATTTGCGCTGGCTTCCTGTAAGACTTTGCCTTCTGCTCAGTCAACGGCGATCGGAACCGTTGATGTTGAAGCCAAACTTAAGGAACTTGGCATTCAATTGTCTCCTGTAACACCTTCTACAGCCAGTATTGTAAAGACTGTTAGAGTAGGGAATATGGTGTACACATCGGGGCACGGTCCGGATAAACCAGGAGGCGGTCAGATTTTTGGGAAGGTAGGCGGTGATCTTACCTTAGAACAAGGACAAGAAGCTGCAAGACTTACGGGTATTGCTTTACTTTCAAGCTTGAAAGCGGAAATTGGGGATTTGAGAAAGGTTAAAAGAGTTGTTAAAGTGCTTGGTTTGGTAAATTGCACGCCAGCTTTCTCGCAACAGCCTCAGGTTATGAACGCATTTTCTGATATGATAGTCAAGATCTGGGGTGAGAATGGGAGACACGCACGCTCTGCGGTAGGAACCAATGCCCTGCCAAATAATATTGCTGTTGAGATTGAGATGATTGTGGAGCTTTATTGAGAGAGTTGAAAGTGTAGAATTGAGAATGCGAGTTGTAGGCTGGACGGATGTCCCGTTTCAATTCTCCATTCTCAATTTTTGTATCATAACATCTTAAAAACATGCCGCTTAGCCGTCCATGTACCTTCACCATATTCTCCAACACTTAGGTGACCCTGCAAAGTGTCGCCAACCAGTTTTCCGGTGAAGAAAGAATGGACTCGCGCGCCATCAACTCCATAGGTACTGCGAATTAAGATATCGTTTCCGTGAATTGTTCCGGTGAGATCTCTTGCCCCTATATGCCCGATATAAGTGCCTTTTAGATCATTTTCTTTTTGTTCGATCATAAATGTCTGATTAACGGTTGCAGCATAATATTTCGTCTCTACATCCCATTGTCCGCTGAGGTTGGCTGCAGCTGCACCGCCAGTTCGGGACGAAGCCATCGGTTTGGACAGCACTTCGAATATCCGGTCTGCAACGATCTTTTCTTCTCCGTCACTGAGTTGGGAGGAGTTTACCGAGATGCTTGGCATTTGATTAGGTTGAAAGTAACTTCCCGCGGCCCCAACTGAAATTCGTGGTGTACCATCCCATAACAAATCTTCAACATCCTGCCCGATGTAAGGAATTTTCGTTTGATCCCAGGACACGGAAAGGCCGGGACTCGGGTTTGACCGCCCCGTTGGCTGCCGTATAATAGTGGTGACACCATTAATTGACTTAAGTCGGTTAGCAATGCTTTCTAGTCGCGCAGTCCACAATTTTCGTTCTGCAGCATGATCCCGTTTAAACCACATTTCTACAGCGGTGAGCATACCGATAATCTCCTCACGCCCGACTTTGAATCCGCGTCCGAACCCATGATGAGGGCCGGTATTCATTCTTGCAGCCATTACAAGATCTTTTCGGCCGATCAGCAATCCGGCGCATTGCGGTCCGTTTAAATATTTGCCGCCGCTGTAAGCAACCAGATCTGCTCCCTGAATAATATGCGGATTAGGGTTTTCAGGCCCTTCGGCAGCAGCGTCTATAAGTATGGGAATGCCCAGGGGTTTCGCATGTTCTGAAATTACTCTTAATGATAAAGCGCCACTCTCAGATCCGGCTCCTGCTAATAAATACACCATGGCAGTTCGCGGCCCTAAAGCGGCTTTTAGTTCCTCAACATTGGCCACCTCGATCATTCGTACCCCAACTGCCTTACAAGCTGCATCGTAAGCAGATCTCGAATATGAGGGAACCACAACCTCATCCTTCATGCCCGTAATGTTAGGAATCATCCAGATCTTATCCGGATCTCCGCCTGTAACACAACCTGCAGTACCTGCTGTGATCGCAGCCGAAGCACCTGAAGTTACGCAGCCTGATTCCGTACCCATTAATTCACCAAGTCGTTTTCCTACACCATCCATCAATTCATCTATTTGCACGTATTCGTCAATGGCAGCGTCCATCGCATTCCGTACTTCAGGCAATACCTTACTGGCGCCCACTACTGTTACTGTCCCTCTGGCATTTATCAGTGTCTTTACTCCCAATGGTTCATACACACTCTTACGTTTTGGTGTCTGAACAGCCCTAAACGAATTTGAATCTAAAGCGCCAGCCACGGTGCCCGAAACCGGGAGAATAGCCAGACTTTTAATAACATCTCTTCTTTTCATCACAATTGTATTAACGAAGTTGGTTAAATATCAAGCTTTTTCCTTGTAAGTGGAAGAAAAAACAAATCATCTCGAGGTGTGCTAAATTCCCCATGCTCTGAAATAAAAATAGGAACAGCCACATAATTCAGACGCCTTTTCTTATTTTCAATTTTTTAAATAATATATTTCATGTCCGCACACGTCAATATTACCATGTTTAAAAATTTCCTTTTGGTTATAACAGCTTTCTTCTTCTCATGCAATTCAGCAAGTGCAGTGATTAAGATTCATTTAAAAGAACATCGACCAGAAATTACTTTTTCAAAGCCGCCCAAAGGCTCATGGATCCGGCTTTTCGACGGAAAAAGTCTTAATGGCTGGCATCATTTTAATAATAAAGCTGCAATTAAAAATTGGACAATTGAAAATGGAGCATTAGTCTGCCTTGGTGCTAAAGGAACAAGTGGATCCGGGGATATTATTACGGATCAGAAGTTTGGAGACTTTGAGTTGCGCTGGGATTGGAAAGTAGATAAAGGAAGTAACAGTGGTGTCTTTTATCATGTAATAGAAGATTCGAAATATAAACGGGCAATTGAAACTTCACCGGAGTACCAGATGATTGATGATGTAACGTACCCGTCTAAGCTTGAACCTTACCAACTTAGCGGTTCTGATTATGATATGCATGTTGCAGATAGTAACAAAGTATTAATGCCTGTTGGAGATTGGAATTCAAGCAAAATAATTTTTAAAAGCGGGAGGGTGGAACATTGGTTGAATGGAAAACGCATAGTGAAATATAAAGCATGGAGCGCTGACTGGAAAAAAAGAAAGGCCGCAAGTAAGTGGAAAGATTTTCCGGATTATGGGCAGTCAGCGGTGGGTAATATTGGGTTACAGGATCATGGAAATAAAGCATATTTTAAAAATATTGAGATAAGGGAATTATAAGATATCCGGTATTGGGGAAATGGCAAGGAAGAAATAGCCTGGAACAATATAAAAAGTAATCAACTTATAAAGTACATCTTTCAATGACCGAATTAGAAGTTTTAGAACAAGAATTACTTCGACCCAGCGATGCTTTGATTATAGATATTACTAAAATTAAAGGAGACATCATTATACTCGGTGTAGGAGGTAAAATGGGACCAGGTATGGCCAGACTGGCGCGAAAAGCAATACTTCAAGCAGGCATTAGTAAGCGGATAATTGGTATTTCAAGATTTTCGGAAGAAGGAACACGTGAGGAACTCGAAGCCGGAGGAATCGAAACGATTGCAGCAGATCTTTTAGATGAGCAACAGCTTACTGCCTTGCCGGATGCACCTAACATTATCTATCTGGCGGGTACTAAGTTCGGAACAACTGGAAAAGAACCTTTCACATGGGCAATGAATTCTTATTTGCCGGGAAGAGTGGCTGAACGGTATAAAAACTCCCGTATTGTAGCTTTTTCAACAGGAAATGTATATCCTTTTGTGCCAGTTAATACTGGAGGATGCTCAGAAGAAACTATTCCTTCGCCAGTGGGAGAATATGGCCAGTCTTGTTTAGGACGTGAACGCATATTCCAGTATTTCTCTGAAAAGTATAAGATTCCGACTCTCATTTACCGGTTGAATTATGCTGTTGATCTTCGATACGGAGTTATGCTTGAAATTGCAAAGTCTGTGATGGCCGATAAACCGATCGATATTACAACCGGAAATGTGAATGTGATCTGGCAGGGTGATGCGAACGAAATTGCTATCAGATCTTTACTTCACTGTGAAACACCGGCCAATATTTTGAACGTTACCGGTCCGGAAACTCTTTCAGTAAAGTGGCTGGCACAGCAGTTTGGTCTGTTGCTGGATAAGAAGCCTACATTCGTTAATGAGACCCAGACTAATGCACTTTTAAATAACGCTTCAAAAGCGCATAAATTATTCGGATATCCGAGGGTAACAGTACGTCAGATGATTGAACTGACTGTTGCTTGGCTTCAGGCCGGTGGGAAAACAATGAATAAACCCACACATTTCCAGGAGAGAAATGGCCAGTTCTAAATTATTATTCAATACTTGTTTATGACAAAATTATTGAGACCTGAACTGAAATACTTGCTAAGTGGCGGCACAGTTATTCCAGCTCACCCTTTAGCATTGAATGGATCAAGGCAATTTGATGAAGAACGCCAGAGGGGCCTGACGCGATATTATATGGCCTCGGGCGCTGGTGGCGTTGCCGTTGGGGTCCATTCTACACAATTTGAAATTAGAAATCCAGCAATCAACCTCTTGGAGACTGTTTTACAGGTCGCTTCAGAGGAGATCGACCAGGCCAAACTAGAAAGACCCTTTATAAAGGTTGCAGGAATTTGTGGTCCAACTAATCAAGCTAGTGCGGAGGTCGAGTTGGCCTTAAAATATGGATACGATTTGGGTTTGCTGAGCATGGGTGGCTTACAGGGTTGGACAGAAAAAGAAATACTTGAGCGAGTTAGACACATCGCTGCAATGATCCCTGTTATCGGCTTCTATTTACAACCATCTGTGGGAGGCCGAATATTTACTTATGAGTTTTGGAGAGAGTTTGCAGAGATTCCCAACATTGAGGCGATTAAGGTTGCAGCTTTTAACAGATATCAAACTCTGGATGTAGTGAGAGCTGTTTGTTCGTCGAGTCGGGCTCAGCAAATTGATCTGTATACCGGTAATGATGATAATATTGTCGCAGATCTTCTGACTAAATACAGCTTTGAAGTAGACGGTAAAGTAGTAAGTAAGGAATTCGTAGGCGGTTTGCTCGGCCATTGGGCTGTATGGACAAAAAAAGCCGTTGAACTCCTTCAAGAAATAAAGTCTTGCAAAACCACAGATTATAAGGGCGCCGCCAAACTTCTTACAAAAGGCATTGACGTAACCGATATGAACGCCGCGATCTTTGATCCAGCACATGGTTTTCATGGCTGTATTCCAGGTATTCATGAAGTGCTACGCAGACAAGGTTTATTGGAAGGGCGATGGTGTCTCAATCCAGGCGAAGAATTATCTCCGGGACAAATGGAAGAGATCGATAGGGTATGTAATGCCTATCCTGAACTAACGGACGATTATTTTATCAAAGCACTACTTACTCCCTAAAAGAATAGTATCTGAACTATTTAGTCCGAAGTAGGGGATGAGCAGATGAGATTTTGTTAAAAGGTTCATTCGGAATCCAATGGCAATGCGTCATCGATATTCTTATGAAAGAGAATGCGGAATTTTATCGCAATTGAACTAAATTTATTGAAATTATTTCTCCGCAATTTTTTTGGCGCAATGAGATGATTTAGTCAATAAAAAACTTGTAAAAATTGATAATGATATTAAATTATGTCTGAAACATCAAAACAATTAAGAATACTGGTAGTTGGTTGCGGAAACATGGGCGCTTCCCATGCAAAAGCGTTCCATGGAATAGATGGGTTCGAAATCTGCGGACTGGTATCGCCTGGTGAAAGTAAAAGCGTATTGAATAATGCGCTGGACAACAAGTATGAACTATTTGATGACTTCGCAGAAGCGCTTGTTAAAACAAAGCCTGACGCCGTTTGCATTTCAACGTACCCCGATACCCACGAAGAATTTGCTATCCGATCATTCGAACAGGGCTGCCACGTATTCATTGAAAAGCCTGTCGCAGATTCAGTCGAAGGCTCCATTCGAGTTGCTGAAGCCGCAAAAAAAGCAGGTAAGAAACTTGTTATTGGTTACATTCTCCGGCATCACCCATCATGGAAAACTTTTGTAGAACTTAGTCAGGAACTTGGGAAGCCATTAGTGATGAGAATGAATTTGAATCAGCAAAGTCATGGCAATATGTGGAATGTGCACCGTAACCTGATGAAAAGCCTTAGCCCTATCGTCGATTGCGGTGTTCACTATATCGACGTAATGTGCCAGATGACACGCTCAAAGCCCATCCAGGTATGCGCTATAGGAGCGCGCCTTACGGAAGATATACCTGTAGGAAATTACAACTACGGTCAACTTCAGATACGCTTTGAAGATGGTTCAGTTGGCTGGTACGAAGCAGGCTGGGGGCCAATGATGAGTGAAACGGCCTTTTTTGTGAAGGATGTAATTGGACCGAAAGGTTCAGTTTCTATTGTTGCGAAGGACGCAGGGGCATCGGGGAAATCAGATTCAGTTGAAGCACATACAAAAACTGAATCACTCCGATTTCATCATTCTACTCTTGATAATGAAAATAACTTTGTAAAAGAAGACACCTGGATTGATCTTTCCGATGAACCTGACCACCAGGAACTGTGTAACCGTGAGCAGCGATATTTTCTAAGAGCCATACAAGAGGATCTGGATCTTGAAGATCATGTTCAGGATGCGATAAACAGTTTGCGTATAGCATTTGCATGCGACGAGTCTGTAAGGACTGGGAATGTCGTTTCGCTTCTTTAGTTAATTATATCAATACAATCGTAAATGTAATTACTCGTAATGTCTGCCTGATTGATTTATTCTACTATCATAACTAACAAAAAGTTTCTAAACTTGTCGTTCAATTTACGTGAAAAAGACCCTGGTAGCGTTGATTATGTTAGGATACCTGGCAGTATTCCTAGCGGAAACAAAAGCCCAGGTCACAATACAATTACCAACAAATTCTACGAGGAAAAATGCGCTTTTGCCGGGCGTATTTCATGTTAGTTCGATATTCGATGAGCGGGCGGGTCCGGATTCTATCGGCACATTATTATTTCGTTCGAATGAATTATCAATAATGCATAAAATCCCATTTCAGAGCGGAACATTAAAAGGAATTTCAAAAATTCTAACTGATAGCTTAGCGAGAGATACTTCTTCGCGGCCATTGAGTATTCGGATTAAAGTGTGCAATGTAAAGGAGAACCTGACAGGGATCGATCGTGTTAAAGGCGAGATAAGCCTGATATTATTGTTCGATCTTGAGAAGGAAAGTGGATCAGTTCCTCTTACACAATATAGAAGTACTGCAAGATATACTCGTCTGCTCAACAATTTAAATACTGTGGATGCTACTTTACAGAATGTCCTCGGCAATAGTCTGACATTCATTAATAGCTGGATCAATACGGAAGCCAGTACAAATCCAGCTTTTTCACATACCATCGAATTAAGCTTCAGCGATTACCTGGAGCAACATCAGGATACAGTATATTATCATCCCTTACGTCCGCTGATATGGGATGACTTTCAGGAAAAACGTTCTGGTGGCCGGTTTGCAGCCTCGGTTTTCCCTTCTTTTGGATATGACCAGCGCTCTAAAATAGAAAATGGTGTTCTTAAAGTCGAACTAGTCATGAAGGTTTTTGTCGTCAAAAGTGCTTCTTGGGTTGGTGCTGGCACAATGGGCAATTATAGCCTGAAACATGAACAGAGGCATTTTGACCTGGTTAAGATTGTTGCCGAAAGATTTGAGAAAAAACTTCTTTCAGAGAAACTTACTCCCGATAACTATCAGGGCATCGTCAATTTCGAATACCTGGAATTCTATCGGGAAATGAATAAGATTCAGCAGGAGTATGATGATCAGACATCCCACGGAACCTCTGCTATACTCCAGGAGTTTTGGAACAGGAAGATTGAAGCCGAACTAAAACTAGTGCAGAATTGAGGAAATAGAAGCGAATCACTTTTTTACTTAAACCAAATAAATTTATAAATTTTTCATAATTCATACAAATAATAAAAAAAAATTATCGTCTTGTTTTCTCCTCAGATCATACAGATATAAGCCATTTTACTTATCAGTAGGAAACAGCCTGCAGGAGCTTTTTTGTTGGGCTAAAAGGCGATAGAAACTAGTATGTCGCTATGATGCAATGATTTTAACATAACCATCACACCAGCTTGATATAATTTTAGTTGTTAATAGTTCTAAGAGATTTATCTTTGCTAAGGTTTAAAATAATTAGTTTTGGTTAGTTAATATCACTTGTAAATCACCTGCTAACCATAGGTGCTTTTATTACGATCAGGTTGAGAATTCTAAATTTAACAATAGTGCAGAGTCAGTTTTATAGCTTAACTTTATAAATCCAATCTTTCATCAGTCTGAACAGTTTAATCGGAACAATATGGAATTTAACTATCTTATAGTAGGCCTGATTTTAATTATCGCTATTGTCATAATTATTGTTCTAATCAAAAGGAACCAAAAAGATCAAAAGAATTTTGAAGAAACTGTTGATAGGTCAGACTTGCCGCCTGAGCAGCACAAAGATGTGAAACCCTTTTAAAACTTAAACTTTTATCGGTAACAGCTACTGTTGAATATCCGGCTTCATCATGTTTTATCAATCACTTACGGCCGATGTTTTAAAGCTTCCATTTAATTGAAGCTCGTTAAAATTCCTTTTTTATTCATTGCCTTATTCTTTTGATTAATAATTAACTTTATTCGCTTGCCAGAAAATACCCGGAAAAAGATGATTTCTTTCGGCCATATTTTGACCGTCTTGCAGGGACTAAAAATCTCAAAGAATAAATTGTTGCCGGAGTTTCTGAAGCTGCTATCCGCAAAAGCTGGGAACCCGGACTGTTGGCGTATAAAGAAATGCGCAAGAAGTATCTTATTTATCCTTGAAACTACATAACCTAACTTATATTAAATGAACAAATTCGTAATTAAAATAATTTTATTTATCGTGACATTTTTTGCAAGTGGAAGGTTTTCATATAGCCAAACCCGACCGGCTTCCCCTTCAAACCCTTCTATTCTTTTATTCCATAATAATACTGGCGTGATTCCCCTTCGTGGTCTCGCTGATCGCAAAATTGCAAGTGTTAACACTGGATTAGAATTTTCAACAATCTTCGACAGTCTTGTAAGAAAATACGCTGACGTGAAACGCTACGAAACTTCATCCTTTAGAACAGATTCTTTGAACCTGGACAACCTTGCCGGGGATCATCTAAAATTTTATAACACCCTGATCATTCAGGTCACCAGCCTGTCACTGAATGACCCTGAAATAATCCGGTTTATTACGGAGAATCAGTTGAGAAAAAGTATTATAATTGCGGGTTTCGGCGAGCTTAGCTCACTTAAAAAGCTTGACTTTGCCACTGGACCCGTGATCTGGAATACCGCAACGGATGCGGAAGCTGCAAACAATTCTGCACAATTAATTTTTGGCGGAATTGCTGCAAAGGGTACCCTGAAGCAAACCATAAGTGCCAAATATAAAGTTGGGGCAGGATACTCGACTGAAAAAACACGGCTAAGGTACTCCTCACCTGAAGCAGTGGGTTTAAAATCAGCTGATCTTGATAGTATTGATTTGATTGCGGCTGAGGCTATTCGGGAGAAAGCCACACCAAGTGCAGTAGTAATGGTGATTAAAGATGGTAATGTAATATTTAATAAAGCTTACGGATCGCATACCTACGAGGGAAATGAGAAAACCAGGTTGTCTGACATATTCGACCTTGCCTCGTTAACTAAAGTTTCTGCGACTACCATATCGACTATGAAACTTTACGAGCAGGGTAAAATCTCCCTTAATAAAACCATCGGTGACTATATTCCCAATGCAAGAAAATCTAACAAAGAAGATCTTCAAATCAAAGAGCTGCTTGCTCACCAATCAGGTGTTACGCCCGTTTCATTTTATCTTAAGCTAAAACCTGAAGAATATAGCGCCGATTCATCGAAGGCCTATCCTGTGAAAGTTGCTGATAATTATTTTTTTAAACCCGGATATTTCAGAGAGATGTTTTGGCCAGCGTTTTTAAAGGCTCCATTGAGAAACCGCGGTTCATACACTTATACAGATATGAACATGTATGTGATGAAGGAAATTGTCGAATGGCAATCAGGTACCCCCATCGATAAATATGTACAGGATCAATTTTATAAGCCATTGGGAATGTATACAGCAGGCTTTTCGCCCAGAAATCGGTTTGAAAAGGAACAGATTGTGCCTACTGAAGATGAAGATAATTTCCGCAAATCTCTTTTACATGGTTACGTGCATGATCCGGGGGCTTCCTTATTGGGGGGTGTTTCAGGCCATGCCGGCCTATTTTCAAGTGCTAACGATTTGGGTATCCTTTACCAAATGATGCTGAATAATGGCACTTATGGTGGCGATCGTTACTTCAAACCTGCAACTGTTACACTTTTTACTTCCAAACATTCTGCGGTTAGCCGAAGAGCTTTGGGTTTTGATATGCAGGATCCCGACACAACAAAAGTTTACCCATCGAAGTTGGCTTCGCCGGGAACGTATGGACATACTGGTTTTACAGGAATATGCGTATGGGTAGATCCAAAATATAACCTGATCTATATTTTTCTGTCTAATAGGGTGCATCCAAAGATTACCGATAAACTTTATCAGCTTAATATAAGGAGCCGTATACAGGATGTAATATATAAGGCTGTGCAAAACGATCCGAGCGAAGCCCCTAAATATTAACGATAAGGGTGTAGAGATTGCCCTTGCCGAGAGTTAATTGACCATGAGAGAAGAATCTCGATAGATGCTCCTTGAATTTTTCAGGTATGAGGATAGAACTGTTTTATTACGAGTATATAATTCCCCACTTGGGCAATACCATCCCATCTCATTTTGCAACATATTTGTAAATATACTTGCTTTAAGCTGTTTGAGAGGGTTTCCGTATCTGGTACTCGGTTTGTCTGAGTATATCTTATAGAAACAGAATTAAATCTAAAAGTAGCAACATGAAAAAAATATTATTCCTAATCGCATTCATTACTGTATCAATAATCAGCAATACTTCGTTTGCACAAAATGCTAATGCAAACATCACTTTATCTGATGTATTGTCTTTTTCAGTTAGTCAGCCATCTGCTCTGGATGTTAACTTCGATACT
>NZ_JBKJUM010000110.1:0-20797 GCF_046590655.1 Daejeonella sp. | reverse complement strand
AGGGAAATAACTGCTTCGTGAAGGTTCGACTCCTTCCCCTACAGCAAACCTTATTCAACAGGTTTATAATTGGTTAGTTTAAATAAGCTCCTGCCCATCAGGAGCTTATTTTATTTGTAGTTATTTTAATATTTTATTTTCATTAAGCCTGTAATAAAGCTCAAATATGGCTTAAATGTTGTATTATTAGAAAATAAAATAATCCTAATGAGACGCGTATTAATCTGCGATGATGATGTAACAATTTCTGAGGTGGTGGCAATCATTTTGGTAGACAGTAATTTGGCTGAAGTCTATACAATCCCTGATTGTGACAACATTATCGAGAAAATAGAGGAATTAAAGCCTTCGCTTATTTTCATGGACAATAAAATTCCTACACATGGTGGAGTAGTCGCTACACAAACTATAAAGAGTCATCCGGTACACAAATCTATTCCAGTTGTATACTTCACAGCAAGTCAGGACATAGACGAATTGGCAGAAAATGCTGGGGCGGACTACACCCTGTCTAAGCCTTTTAGTATTACTGAACTAGAAGAAGTTGTTAACAAGGCGTTTAAATTTGGAAAAGCCTAAATGGAGTAAAGAACAAGGATTAAAGGCTTGTCCATTAGTACTGTTGTTCCCACAAAAGGTATTATTTTTTACCGTTTTCGTTCTTTATTTCTTGTTTTATCTTAATCGCAATCCTTACCTTTGTGGTAAATATGAATCGTCAAATCTTTGCTATTTTTTTGCCCATAGTTGCATTACTATGTGGATGTACAAAAGACGATAATAAGCCTTTGCTTCAAAGCACTGTTTCGAGGCTGTATGTATCTAATGCAGATACCGATGCATCCGTTATGAGTACTATAATCTTTGATCCTGCAGATGGAGCAAAGCTTGACATCCCTGATAAATTCGATACTAAGCTTCCCGACGGTAACGGAATTGTATTTGATCCTTTTTCAGGGACAGTATTTCAAGTAAGCAGGCAGGCTAAGAATATAAAGTCATTTACGGTCAAGCCTAATGGCTCGCTCACAAATAAAGCTTCATTTATCGACGATGGTTTGATTAGTGCCCGAGAAATCGCTTTCGATAGGGTACGGAAAACGCTCTATGTAGCAAGTAATACCGACAGCTCACTGTACGTGTATATTGGTGCAGACACAATCGCAGGTACTGCCAGAGCAAGCAAGAAACTAAAGCTAAACGGGCAACCTTGGGGAATTCATTTTGAGAATGGCAGTTTATTTGTGGTAATCGACCAGGACAAAGCCCAGGTTCAACTGTTTGAAAATGCTTCTTCACTTGTGGTTGGCACAATAGTTCCAAACAAAACGATAAATGTGATAGGAGCCAGAAGACTCCATGGAATAACTTATTCATCCTCCCGCGACGCTTTAATTTTAACCGATATCGGAGAAGCTACTGGAAGCGGCTCTGCCAGCGACGGGAAAGTCTATATCATAGAAGCCGCATTGGCGAAATTTACAGCAATGGGGGCGGCAATTACACCAACGCGGACAATTTCCGGATTAGCTACCGGTCTTGGTAATCCCGTTGATGTTGCCTGGGATAGTCGCGCAGATAAAGATCTTATTTACGTTGCGGAAAAGGCTAATAAAGCAATACAGGTATTTAAATTTGGTGATAATGGTAATGCGACCCCTTTTCGCACTGCGGCCTTATCATCATCTCCGGAAGCAATTTATCTTGACGCACGATAAATTCGGGTTAATTGGATTGACACTTTTTTCTTTACTTTGATCATCTAAAAAAACAGAATATGTACAATTTTTTACTAGGACTCCATTCAGGCTTACGATATATAGTTCTATTGCTTCTTGGTATAGCAATAATTCTGTCCGTAACGGCACTTTTTGGCAAAAAAGATTACACACAAACCAACAGGAAGATTAATCTTTTTACCATGATTGCGACTCACACACAGCTTCTAGCTGGTTTAATTTTATATTTTTTTAGCCCATTAGTTCAATATGGAAACATGGGCGAGGCGATGAAGAATACAATAGCGCGGTATTGGACTGTGGAACATGCAGTATTAATGTTTTTTGCCGTGGCATTAATAACCGTCGGACATGCGCGTTCGAAAAGGGGAGCCTTGTCCATAAACAAGCATCGGGCGATTTCACTGTATTATGGCTTAGCAGTCTTGGTCATAATAGTCGCAATCTATCAAAGCGGCCGTCCACTGTTTGGAATGTCGGTGGGCAATTCCTAGAAACTGAAACCGAGAAGAAGAATTATTCAATTTGAGATAGCCTGAGTTTAAGGATAGTATTCTATCAAAATCCAGGATACTACCTATCATTTTAAATTGTAATTATGTAAATATATCTCCCCAAAAAATTTGCAGTATCAAATTTCTTTATATTTTTGTGACCGATGATCACAACACAAAATGCTGGCAATTGGTGGTACCCTTTAGAAGAGCGGCGCACGGGAAAGGTATTTTGAGAAAATAATAATCAACCAAAACCTAAACAATAAGAACCCGACGCTTCAACCCGTCGGGTTTTTTTATGGCTGAAAGTATCCTCCGGGATTGTAAATTAGATATGAAGAATTATAAATTATACACGTCCTATAGAAAACTGCTTGCAGATACTACAACTCCTGTTAGTATTTATCTGCGTTTGAGGGACGTATTTCCAAACTCTATTCTGCTTGAGAGCTCGGATTATCATAGTCGTGAAAATAGTCTCAGTTATGTCTGCTGTGATCCTATTGCGGGAATAACTCTTACCGATGATAAGCTTGAAACATACTTTCCTGACGGGTCCCGTGAGCAGTACCCGCTCGAAGAAGCCGATGTTAAGACGCATGTCTCTGCCTTTAGAAACCAGTTCGAATCAACATCAGCTAATAAATTTAAATTTATATCAAACGGGCTTTTTGGATATTTTGCTTATGAGACAATTGAGCATTTTGAGGATATCAAATTGCATGCAAAAGCAGTTGAGGGGCGAAATATTCCCATAATGCAGTATCACGTATACCGGTATATTATTGTTATTGATCACTTTAAGAACGAATTGTACCTGCTGGAGCACCGAACCGAAGAAAATAGTCCGGACAATCTTGAGAAGATTCAATATCTGATTCAAAATAAAAATTTTCCGGAGTATAAATTCAGTCTTAATGGGGAAGAGAGTTCAAATTTCACTGATGATGAATTTATTAAAACAGTTGAAGCTGTTAAGAAACATATCTTCCGTGGAGATGTTTTTCAGATCGTGCCTTCACGCGCGTTTTCTAAACCATTCCTCGGGGATGAGTTTAATGTATACAGAGCACTGAGATCAATAAACCCTTCTCCCTATCTCTTTTATTATGATTACGGTGATTTTAAACTTTTCGGTTCATCACCGGAGGCACAACTTACAATTAAAAATAATGAAGCAACGATTTATCCAATTGCCGGCACCTTCAAAAGAACTGGCGATGGGGTTTTAGATGAGGTACTGGCTGAAAATTTAAAACGGGACGTAAAAGAGAATGCAGAACACGTAATGCTTGTCGACCTTGCACGAAATGACCTTAGCAGACATTGTGATAAAGTGGAGGTAAAATCATTCAAGGAAATTCAATATTATTCCCACCTGATTCACATGGTGTCAAAAGTTACGGGACAGCTTCAGCAATCAGTTGACCCTTTCGATGTTGTGGGCGATACTTATCCGGCCGGCACGCTCAGCGGCGCGCCAAAATACATGGCGATGACGCTGATAGATCGTTTCGAAGGACAGCGACGTGGTTTCTATAGTGGTGCAATTGGTTTTATGGGCTTCAATGGAGATTTTAATCATGCTATTATGATTCGGTCGTTTTTAAGCCAGAATAATATCCTGCATTACCAGGCCGGGGCGGGCATAGTTGCCGATTCAGATCCCCAAAGTGAATTAAATGAAGTCAATAACAAAATAATGGCCTTGCGGAAGGCGCTTGAATTGGCGGAAGAAATTTAATTAGAATTAGGAATAACGAGCCAATAATATCGGCTTACGAAACTCCTAACAACAAACAACCTGCCTGCCGTCAGGCAGGCAACTAACAACTCAATAAAGTGAACATACTCGTTATAGATAATTACGACTCATTTACCTTCAATCTGGTACACCTATTACATGAAACCGGACATCAGGCAACCGTATGGCGTAATGACAAGTTTGAACTCGCAGATGTAAATGCGTTTGATAAGATCCTCTTATCACCGGGCCCTGGAATTCCTTCCGAATCCGGCTTATTGTTAGAAGTTATACGGACTTATTCGGCAAGTAAAAGTATTCTTGGCATCTGTTTAGGGCTTCAGGCAATTGGTGAGGTTTTTGGGGGAGAGCTTTACAATTTATCGCGTCCTGTGCATGGCCGAGCAACAGAGATAAAAGTCCTGAATACTGAGGAAAAATTATTTAGGAATTGTCCGATTGAATTCAGAGTTGGAAGATACCATTCATGGGCTTTGAGAAATGATAATGTGCCTGCCGCCATCGAAATTACTGCCACTGATGCTGACGGTGTGATTATGGCATTACGTCATCGCACACTTGATGTCAGAGGTGTTCAATTTCACCCGGAATCGGTCCTCACCGAGCATGGTAAAACATTGATTTCTAACTGGCTTAGTTAAAGATGACATGAGGAAGAATATGAGTGATAATATATCTGCAAAGGAACAGGGAAATATTCTGGATAAAATAGTTGCAAAAAAGAAACAGGAAATTGAGGCCGACAAACTAAGAATACCTATAGTTAGGCTTGAAGAATCAGATAATTTTTTCAGGCAATGTTATTCTTTTCGTGAGTCTCTTCTAAATCCTGCACTAACAGGGGTCATTGCTGAATTCAAAAGGAAATCTCCGTCAAAAGGAATCATAAATGATAAAGTAAGGGTAAAGGAGGTAACAAACGGATATGTTGCAGCAGGAGCTTCAGCCCTTTCTATTTTAACGGACAGAAGTTTCTTTGGAGGACGAAAAGTTGATTTGATTGAGGCCAGGAAGAGAAATCATTGTCCAATCCTTAGGAAAGAATTCTTGCTGAGTGAATATCAGGTTGTAGAAGCGAAGGCACTGGGAGCGGATCTCATATTGCTTATCGCAGCAATTCTCAAACCAATAGAAATTCAAAATCTGGCCAGGCTCGCGAAAAGTTTAGGCATGAGTGTACTTCTTGAAGTTCACAATCGTGAAGAACTTGAGAGAAGCATTTTTCCGGAACTCGATGCGATTGGAGTAAATAACAGAAACCTGGGTACGTTCGAAGTTTCTGTCCAACACTCATACGATCTGGTTGACCACATTCCTCCCGAGTTTTTGAAGATCTCAGAAAGTGGATTAAGTGACCCGAAAACGATCACCGAATTGAGAAGTGCTGGCTTCAATGGATTTCTAATCGGTGAAAATTTTATGAAACAACAGGATCCTGGTAAAGCGATGCAGGAATTTGTGAATGGATTCTAAAAAAGAATCCAGAGCCGAGACCATTAAATCGAGTTTTTACAGTAGTCTTGAATCTTGGCTCTTGATTCATGGCTCTATTCAAACTCTTATCTTTGACACTTGTTAACAATTAAATGCCAAGACAGAAATTTTTCGAAACAGAGATCAAACCGGAAAAAGCGGTATTGGTTGGAATAATAACTCCGGGGGAGACAGAGGACCAAACACGTGAATATTTGGATGAGTTAACCTTTTTGGTTGATACAGCTGGCGGTGAAACTCATAAGTCATTTACTCAACGAATGCAGCGGCCGGACCGGGCTACCTTCGTAGGTACTGGAAAGTTGGAGGAGATCAATGCGTATGTTAAGTCTGAAGAGATTGACGTGGTCGTTTTTGATGATGAATTATCTCCATCACAACTTAGAAATATTGAAAACGAACTTCAGGTAAAAGTCCTCGACCGTAGTAATCTTATTCTGGATATCTTTGCCAGGCGGGCTCAGTCGTCTCAAGCCAAAACCCAGGTTGAACTAGCTCAGTTGCAATATCTACTGCCCCGGCTAACCCGTTTATGGACCCACCTTGAACGCCAAAAAGGGGGAATTGGAATGCGCGGACCAGGAGAAAGTCAAATCGAAACTGATCGCCGTTTGATCTTGAATAAAATCACTCTCTTAAAAGAACGGTTAAGGGAAATTGACAAACAGAATGAGACCCAGCGGAAAAATAGAAGCCAGTTAGTTCGGGTTTCACTTGTGGGATATACTAACGTAGGTAAATCTACGATCATGAATATGATCTCGAAATCTGATGTTTTTGCTGAGAATAAGTTGTTTGCAACCTTAGATACGACCGTGAGAAAAGTGGTAATAGAAAATCTTCCGTTTCTGCTTTCCGATACTGTTGGATTTATCAGGAAGTTGCCTCACCATTTGATTGAGTGTTTCAAGTCGACTCTAGATGAAGTTCGCGAAGCAGATATCTTGATTCATGTAGTGGATATATCTCATCAAAACTTTGAAGACCAGATCAACACTGTGAATGAAACATTGAAGGAAATGGGTGCTATCGATAAGGAGATAATTATGGTGTTCAATAAGATTGATGCTTATAAACCTGCAGATTTTGATCCACAAGAAGAGCATCCGCCCTTAACTTTATCAGATTTTAAAAATAGCTGGATGAATAAAAACAGGACGCCTGCGATATTTATTTCTGCTTTAAACAAAGAAAATATCGAGGAGTTCAGGTCACTGCTTTATGAGAAGGTGAAAGCAATTCATACAGCCCGCTACCCTTATGATAAATTACTATACTAGAACATGCTTAAGAACAGATGAGCTTCGCTCATCGATGATTAGTTTATTTATTTGAACATGAGCCGAGAATATTATGGAGTCTAAACGTCAACAAAAGTTTGCTGGAGTTATACAGAAAGATCTTGCTGAAATTTTTCAGCGTGAGGGAGCGAATTTGTTACCTAATGTGATGGTTACAATAACTAAGGTCAGAGTTACTTCTGATTTGGCTATCGCCCGTGTTTATCTGAGCTTTTTTAATAGTACGAACAATACGCTTGCATTAAATACTATTAAAGCCCATGCCGGCGAAATTCGTTATAAACTTGGAAGTCGTATTAAAGATCAAGCCAGAATAGTTCCACAACTGGAATTTTTCGTAGATGATACAAACGAGTATGTCGAGCGAATGGACAAGATATTTGATAAATTAAGCAGAGAACCTCGTCAGCCGGAACAGGAAGATTGAGTGGAATGAGGACTATTCGCGAGCCTGTCAATTTTTACACACACGTTATCCCGGCAATTCTTGCAATTCCGGGCACTTTTATGTTATTGGTACGTGCGGATACTCAAGCCCAGCAAACCGCAGCCTGGATTTACGGGATCTGTACTTTCGTTCTTTTCGGAATTAGTTCCACCTATCATAGTTATCCCGTAACTGAGAAAGAAATTCGCTTTTGGCAAAAATTTGATCATTGCTGCATTTACCTGATGATAGCGGGCTCATATACTCCTACCGCTTTATTAGTTTTTGACGGGTACATCCGTTGGTCATTATTTACCATGATCTGGACCATTGCTCTTGCCGGTTGCCTTTTGAAGATTTTTAACCGACTGAAAAATACCATACTCTCATTGACAATATACATTGCTATGGGTGCCCTTATAGTTCCACTACTAAGTGAAATGTCTGAGAAATTGCCATTCCTGGCTATTGGATGGATGTTGCTCGGCAGTTTATTCTATGCTGGCGGGACCTTTTTTTATTATAAGGATAAGCCAATGGGGACGCTTTTGCATAGCCATGAGATCTGGCACCTTTTCGTCGTAGCCGGCGCTCTTTCTCATTACGTCTATAATTACTTCTATTTATTCGTGTGAGTGCTGAACAGTCGTCGCGGTTGAAAAAATACCTCGAAAAGAATGCCGCTTCTGTTTCATCAGTTGTTCCATTTGATACAAAGTCTGATAAATTACATCATTTTGATTTCACGGCCGCAAACGATTCTTTGAAATTTGCAATTTTGGCGGATACGGATACTTTTTCAACTTGGGTGCGGCAAATTATAGAAAAAGAAAATTGCCGGTATGGAATTGGCGGCTATGATGAACATCGAACTATCTATTCTCGTAGCGACCTCTTCGACGCCAATGAAGAGCCCCGCAGACTGCACCTGGGTGTGGATGTATGGGGTCCCGCAGGCACACCTATATTTACTCCGCTAAACGGCACTATCCATAGCTTTAAATTTAACGATAATTTCGGAGATTACGGCGCCACGCTCATTCTAGAACACGATGCGGATGGAGTTCGATTTCACACTCTTTTCGGACACTTAAGTTTAGCAAGTATAGAGAATTTAGCAAAAGGGACATTCGTTAGAAGGGGAGAAAAAATAGCGGAGTTCGGCGACATTTTGGAAAATGGACATTGGCCTCCACATCTACATTTTCAAATTATATTTAACATGCAAGGATTAGAGGGAGACTACCCAGGAGTATGCCGTTTTTCTGAAAGAGAATCCTTTCTCGGCAATTGTCCAGACCCGCATATCATACTAAAACATACGTTTGGATATTAGTTCCTCATATTTTTCGTTAAATTAGAATATGTATCTGAATATCATCCTCAGTTTGCTTCTTACTATCTCTGCACTTTTTGGGTTGCCTGACAAGTTAAGCCGGGTGGCTGATGAAGAGCCTGCCTTTAAAGGCGGACAGAAAAGCCTTAAGACTTTTATAGATAATAATTTAATTTATCCGGAGTTCTCCAAAGAAAATTGTCTTCAGGGAACCATACAGGTAAGTTTTAAACTTAACAAAGAAGGCCGGATCTACAATTCCGGGATCCACAAAGGTTTTGGAATAGATCTCGATATGGAAGCTCTGCGTATTGTGCGGCTCACTTCAGGTAAATGGATAATGCCGGCTAACCACGACACGCTAATATCTCTTGTTCTTCCGATAAATTTTGCTCTTCGTGATTTCAAATGCGAACAGAGATCTAAAGATGAAATTAATGCTGCGATAAACGCCTATCAGGCCCGGCTCGGTCTTAACAATGCAATTTTTAATTTCTACGATAAGAAGGATCAGGGTATATATGATCAAGCCGATGAAGCAAGAATAATTGCTCTTAAGAGCCAGTTAGGATATGATGAGAAATTTATCGATCGCCTTTTCAAGCAAGCCCAGCGTAAGTCAAAGCAAGAGGATAGAGAAGGCGCTTGTGAAGATGCTCAAATGATTCGCCGTTTGGGAAGCAGTAAGTCTGCTGCTATGATCGATCAGAATTGTAAGTAGTCTTAGGATGAGTGTGATATTTCGTAATTCAAGAGACCATAAGGTGCTGTTTGTAATAAGCATTGCTGTAGTCATTATCGTGCTACTGGGCAGGGTTGTAAATGTTTATTATTTTGCGGTAAGCGGTGCTATTTTTGAACTCATTAATTTGCCATTACTAGCTCTTCTTTTTGGTTTGCCCTTATACTGTCTTTATGTTTTTTGGAAAGATCGTTTTAACGCGAAATCTTTAGCGCTTTATTCTGCTTTATTGTTGACAACGGCTATCTTCCTCCTGATCTCTCTGGGTTAAAGAAACTGTTAATTCAGAAATGTTATATCAATTATCAGACACTGAGATATGGTTTCCCAAGCCAGAATTAGCTGAAGACGATGGATTGCTTGCCGTCGGCGGCGATCTTTCGCCGAACCGTCTGATGCTGGCATATCATCATGGAATTTTCCCCTGGTACTCAGATGAAAGTCCCATTCTTTGGTACTCACCACATGAGCGTTTTGTATTATTTCCTGAAAAGTTGAAAATTTCAGTATCCATGGCTAAAGTGATTGATAGCGGTCAGTTTAATATTACTTTTGATGATTCTTTTGAAGAAGTTATTGAAGCTTGTGCAACTGTATCCCGTCAGGGAGAAACAGGGACATGGATAACTCAGGAAATGAAAAAGGCCTATATTGACTTACACGGATTAGGCTATGCACATTCGGTAGAGGTTTGGGAAGATGATATCCTTGTAGGAGGTTTATACGGAGTAGTTGTAAATAGTGTTTTTTGCGGGGAAAGCATGTTTAGCAAGGTTAGTAATGGTTCGAAAGCCGCCTTAATCTGGTTGTGTAGCAATTCCAGTTTCGTTATGATCGATTGCCAGGTTCACACTAAGCATCTGGAAAGTATGGGTGCAAGTTTAGTCAGCAGAAGCGAGTATTTGAAATATCTAAATAAAATGTAATAAATTACTGCAAAACAAGATGATATGCAGTTACCCTATTACATCGACCTCCTAGGTACACTAGTTTTTGCGGTTTCCGGTGCATTGGCGGCATCGGATAAAAATATGTATAAAGATATTTTCGGCGTAACTTTTACAAGTTTTGTGACAGCTGTTGGTGGAGGTACCTTGCGAGATATGATCCTTGGAGTTCGGCCGACTTGGGTTGTGGACGGTAATTATCTAATAGCAATTACTGTAGGGGTGGTATTCGCAATAACTTTCAAATATTACATCATCAAATTCCGTCGTACATTTTTTCTTTTTGATACTATCGGGATTGCACTGTACACTGTTGTAGGTGTTCAGAAATCACTTGAATTTGGAGTTTCACCTTTGGCCGCTATAATTATGGGGATGTTTTCGGCTGTAATGGGTGGGGTGATACGAGATACACTTATCAACGAGATCCCGCTCATTTTTAAAAAGGAGATCTATGCAACGGCCTGTTTATCAGGAGCAGCAATATTTGTTGTACTCAAAGCTCTGAAAGTTGATGATAATATCAATTCTTTCGTCAGTGTGTTTATTATAATTTCTATTCGTGTGATATCTGTTAAGTATCATTTGACACTGCCCAAGTCGAGGTGAGGTTTAGTTGTTAGTCAAATAGTTGTTAGTCAAAAAAGCGCCAGGGAAAAGCTTCTACCAACTAATCACTAACTAAGTATATCGGCGATATCTTTCGCCGTTAATGATTTAACGAAGCTCTCCTCTGTGGTAATCAATGATTCAGCAACTTTCCTTTTTCTTTTTTGTAAAGCAAGGATCTTTTCTTCTACAGTTTCCTTAGTAATAAATTTGTAGATAAATACATTTTTCTTCTGCCCGATGCGATGGGTTCTGTCTATAGCTTGTTGCTCGACTGCAGGATTCCACCAGGGGTCAAGAATGAAAACGTAATCCGCTTCTGTCAAATTTAATCCTACACCGCCTGCTTTTATCGAGATCAGGAAAAGTTTTATATCCTTATTTGCCTGAAACTCCCTGACTACTTCTCCACGTTTTGACGTGGCGCCGTCCAGGTATGCAAAGGGAATTTTCTGATCGTTGAAATATCTTCTGTAAATATCGAGTTGCTTCACAAATTGAGAGAACACCAATACTTTGTGCCCGCGTGAGAGAACATTTCTGAGTGTATGTATCACGTTCTCAAATTTTCCGGAATCGCCCTCATAGCCCTCGTCTATCATCAGGGGATGATTGGCAATCTGTCTCAATTTAGTCAAACCTTGTAAAATCTGTATCTGAGATCGTTTGAATGTACCATCCTCCATGTTTACAAGCAAAGCATTACGATATTCCGACTTTATCTTTTCGTAATAATCTTTTTGGTCCTCACTCATCTGACAATAGAAAAGGTTTTCAGTTTTGTCGGGCAACTCAGTTGCAACTTGTGCCTTGGTGCGTCTCAGTACAAAAGGCTTTATCAATGCCTGCAACTTCGCTGCCTTTTCCTCGTCATTTTTCTTTTCGATCGGAACTACAAATTCAGTGTAGAAAAAGTGTTGGTTTCCAAGTAAACCGGGATTTATGAATGACATTTGTGTCCACAAGTCGTTTACTGTATTTTCAACCGGTGTGCCACTTAGAATAAGCTTATTTTTCGATTTGAGCGCCTTAACAGCTTTGAATGATTTCGAAGCAGGGTTTTTTATATTCTGACTTTCGTCCAGTATGATATAGTTGAAATAGACGGTTTTTAAGAATTCTATATCAACTCGCGTAATTCCGTAAGTTGTGATCACCACATCATAATTTGAAAATATTTCAACCTCTTTATTTCTCATGCTTCCCGTGTGAGGGTGTATCTTCAACTTAGGCGCGAACTTCTTCGCCTCGTTTAGCCAGTTGTAAACTAGCGATGTAGGCATGATAATCAGCGAAGTTGTATGAATTCCTTCGTCATGATTTTCTTCTTTGACCTTTTGAAGTAAAGCGAGTGTTTGCACCGTTTTACCTAATCCCATATCATCTGCCAGACAACCGCCAAAATTATACTTTCGCAGGAAATGAAACCAATTGTAGCCAGCCTTTTGATAGGGGCGCAACACTCCGTTAAATAGTTTAGGTATATCTGTGTCTTCAATCTCTTCAAAATTGGAAAGTTTCTGCAGTTTCCTGTCCATGCTCACAGTAGCAAGTTCGCTGTTCGCAAAGTCGTTCACCAGGCCGATATGATGTTTTTTCAGTTTAAGGTTTCTGGTGCCCTCGGTAAATTGCAGGAGGTTGCTGTATTGTGCAAACCAGGCTTCGGGAATTACCGCGATTTCACCTGATGGGAGTCTAAATTCCCGGATTTTATTTAAGATATGGGCCTTTAGTTCAACAAAGGGTATTTGATAAGGCCCAAAATGAACAACAGCATGTATATCAAACCAATCGTAATTTTCACGAATTTCCAGATCAATTTTACTTCGGCCAATCACAAAGCGTTTTACTCCTTCCGTTTGCTCAAACGTGAAGCCCTTAGATTCAAGTTCATCGTGGTGCTCATTCAACCAGTTGATCACTCTGAAAGGTGAAGGCTCTTCTTCCTGGTTTTCCGAATTTGTAGTAAAGACGCTTAGAAACAGTGAACCTGTAGACTTAAGACCGAGTTCCTGTAAAAAATCCAGCTTATTTTTTTCCCAACTTAAAGAACGTTTGATCCGATGAAATATATAATCATTATCTTTTTTCTCAGTTCTCACCGATATCCTTCTGTCACTTCCTGCAGGAAAAATGTAGTCGCCGTATCTGAAGTAGAGCTGGAGTTGTGGCCTTTCACTGTCAACATACAGAAGCTTCAGAACCGGAGTAGCTTCAAATTTTTCTGTCCTTATTTCAAAGCCTTCAGCATAAACAGCGTGCTTTTCGATAAGTGGAGCTACGAATTTTTCGAAATATGTTCTTTCAGAAGATTTTGGAATTGAAATAAAACGTTTATTAAGAAATGGTTGTAGTTTCTTGCCTTCCAGTTCTTCCTCGAAGTAGTATAGCACCTCATCGAGCAATAGCAATGCTGGCTGATTGCAGATGATCTGGGCTTCCTTGAACATAAATTCCATTCGTAATCCTTGAAATTTGATCGTGGGAAAATATCGTGTTTCAGTTAATCCTCTTCTGAAATGAAATAATACTGAAGCTGGTTCTGGGGCAATTGTAATTTTTCTTTCTACTGGCCAGCCCTCTTTACTCATCAAATAAAGATTCCTGTCCCCCAGAATTTTAAAGGCATCAATAAGTCTTTTCTCAATTTTAGGTCTTAAGGTCTCAAAAAGATTATCATTAAATATAGTGCTGAAGTACTCCAGGGGTCTGATCGCTTTTTTATGATATCGTTTTATGATATGTCCCTGTTCAGTCTCTTCCAATAATTTAATTAGCTTATGATCAATATCATCAAGTACCGAAGAAAATTCACCTGCCGTATTACTGAATACCCGTTGATATGTTAAGGAAAATCCCCCGTCAGAATTTAACTGAACAATGTGAGGCTCTATCAGAAATCCGAGGAATTCGTGCTTGCAAATGGAATATACAATTTTACAAGGTTTACTGCTGTCAACTCTTAACATAGGTGTTCAGACAAATTTTAAGCAAGTTGAGCATTAAAAAATTCTAAATTTATATAGTATTTTTCATATTACAAGCTTAAGCCTAAAAAATATGTACTTCTGATTTAAAAAATTCGCCAGGGTTACGGATATCGCATTCAAATGTGAGATTATTTGATTAAGGTTATATCTATCTGGAAGAATTGCTCATACTTATTAGTAAAATCGTCGAATACAAAAGTTTTGACGATATAGGTTTGGCAATATTGAGGATTAAATCCTTTCAATTCAAATAGAGGTGACCGACAATCGGAAATTTTGGCAGATTGTCAATCGCGTGTTGTCAATAAGGATTACAAATTAGGTCACTAGTTGTATTAGTTTCCCAGTTTAAGTCGTATAATGAATGCACTAGTAACGTTAGCATTTCATATATGCTTGAACATATCTGTAACAATGAGATGGATTTAACAAACTTTAACATATTTTACATACATCAAATTCTTGATTTGCGTTGATGTGGTATTAATTTTGAACATCTTTAATTGTTGAAAAAAGAACTAATGATAAATTGATAATTATGAAGAAAATAGGTGTTACGTTTTTGGCTGCCTGCCTTGGCGGGGCGGTTGCTATTGGCTCTTATAAGCTAATAGAGAATAAATATCAGGACGGGATGTCTTTTGAAGAAAAGCAAAATGTGCATTTCACAAATAACCCGATGCCGGCGATCAACTCTTCAACTGGAGATTTGGATTTCACCCAGGCAGCTGCGGCAGTTACTCCTGCAGTCGTGCATATCAAGACGACATATAATAATCCCGGAGCGACAGCAGGTCGTGATCAAATGCAGGATATGTTCGAAGATTTCTTTGGCGGCGGTGGGCGTCGCTCACGTGGACCCGCTATGGGATCTGGCTCTGGCGTAATTATTTCTACTGATGGATATATAGTTACTAATAATCACGTAGTTGACAAAGCAGATAAGATTGATGTAATACTTCCTGATAAGCGTTCGTTAGTTGCCAAGGTTATCGGTCGTGATGCTAATACAGATCTTGCGCTAATCAAAATAGAAGGTTCTGGTTATCCAATTGTTAAATTAGGAAATTCGGATGATGTCCGAATTGGTGAATGGGTTTTAGCAGTAGGATATCCCTTTGCATTGAACACTACTGTTACAGCAGGTATTGTAAGTGCCAAAGGAAGACAAATTGGAATTCTTGATAATGCTCAGCCCTCTGAAAACGGGGAACCTCAGGCAAGAACTGCTATTGAGTCTTTTATTCAGACAGATGCGGCTATTAATAGGGGTAACAGTGGAGGTGCACTTGTAAATACGAGGGGCGAACTGATTGGAGTTAATGCAGCGATTGCCTCTCAAAGCGGCAGTTATGAAGGATATGGATTTGCAATTCCAATTAATCTTGCTAAGAAAGTATTAGATGATTTTAAAGCTTTCGGTTCAGTTCGAAGAGGGTTTATCGGTGTCAATTTCACTGGCTTAGATGCAGAACAGGCAAAGCGTTTTGGGGTTAACGAACTTAATGGGCTCTACGTGAATGCCGTGGTTCCCGGTGGCGGTGCTGCTCAGGCTGGCTTGAAGGAGGGCGATATTATTACTAAAGTTGAAGGGAAGCAGATTTTCGATCCTTCTGACCTGCAAGAGCGTATTGGCCGATTGGGGCCTGGAGACAAGGTGCAGCTTACCTATTTAAGGGAGGGGAAAGAATTTGCAAAAAATGTTACGCTGAAAGGTGAAGAGTCCATTAAGAATAACGATACAAGAACTGCTGCTAATGGGGTAACTAAAAACCTTGGAGCAAGTTTTGCCCCGGTGAGCGACGTGCTTAAAAAGAAGTACCAGATTAGCTCAGGTGTTATTGTTACGGGTGTACAGCAGGAGGGTTATTTCGACCAGATCGAAATTGCACAGGGAACAGTTATAACTAACGTCAACGGGCAGCCTGTAAATAAAACTCAGGATATCGAGGCTGCTATTACTGCCAGCAAAAATAATATGGTTACGATCAGCGGATTTACTCCTGATGGAAGTTCTATGAGATATCAATTTCCCATAAAAAGATAATACCGTAGAAAATTATAAGTTCATAATATAAAGCCTTCCCATTCTTTGGGGAGGCTTTTGTATTTTTGCGATAAATGATCTCTCCCCCTCTCCCCTTCAAATTTTTAAACCAAACGCTTTTACTGTTGCCTGAGAAAGCTATTTTCTGGGCAGAAGAAAGTACATTAATTATCGCTGATATTCATTTAGGGAAAGTTGGTCATTTCCGGAAAGCAGGAATTGGCATACCAAAACAAATGGAACAAGATGACCTTGCTCTTATTTCAGATCTAATTCATGAATATAAACCCGCCAAAATTATTTTTCTAGGAGACCTTTTTCATAGTGATATGAATAATGACTGGGATTGGCTTGTGTTGTGGCGTTCGATGTTCAAGGCGATAGATATGATATTAGTTTTGGGCAATCATGATATTCTGAATAAAAAGTTCTATACAGACCTGAATTTCGACTTACACGAAAAATTGGCCATAAAACCTTTTCTATTTTCTCATGAACCCTTGAAAGTAAAAGATCATAATGATGAGTTATATGTAATTAGTGGTCATATTCACCCGGGTGTAACACTGAAAGGGAGTGCCCGGCAATTACTGACTTTGCCATGTTTCCATTTTGGGACAAATCAAGCTATCATTCCTGCATTTGGAAAGTTCACCGGCAAAATGTGTGTGAAGAACGTCAGAGGCGACCAGATTTTCGCTGTAGCGAAGAATACGATCATCAGTTTTTAAATCAGAATCAGCTCCAATCTAGCGGTTTAGATCGATTCTAAATAGATAATATCTCTCACTATACCTTTTAGGGCAGTAAGTATTTTACCATATAATGATAAATTTGCTGCTGAATTATAAAATAGCACTAGGTAATGGCCAATTTCGCAAAAACGTTCTCATCCTCATTGGGAAAAAAACTGATTATGGCCGCCACCGGCTTATTTCTATGCACTTTCCTGATCGTACATGTAATTGGGAACCTTCAGTTATTTAGGGGTGATTCTGGCCAAGCTTTTAATGCATACTCCTACTTCATGACTCATTTCATTCCAATAAAAATTATCTCATATTTATTGTATGCATCAATCATAGTACATGCAGTTTGGGCACTAGTTGTAACACTTGGTAACAAAAAAGCGCGCCCGATAGGATATGCAGTTCAGGCAGGCAGCCAGAACAGTCCGTGGACATCGCGTAATATGGGAATTCTCGGAACTGTGCTTCTGGTATTTATTGTAGTCCACATGGGTAATTTTTGGTGGAAATATCATAACGCCGAATTGCCATATGCTAAATATGAAATAAGTCTGGATAATCCCAGCGATATAACCGTTTCAGAATTACCATGGGATTCTAAAAGATTAATTCACTCGGATTATATAGACACACAAGCCGGTAAACAGGTGATTGTATCAAAGGATCTTTATAAAGTTGTTGCACATTCGTTCAAAATCTGGTGGTATGTACTACTTTATGTAATATCTATGGCAGCACTGGCTTTTCACCTGATTCACGGGTTTAGAAGCGCTTTTCAAACCGTTGGATGGGATAATAAAAAATACATTCCTATTATTCGCTTCCTGGGTGTGTGGATCTTCGGTGTTTTGATACCGGTGCTGTTTGCTGCAATGCCAGTTTACTTTTACTTTTTTAAATAAGATTTACATTCTCTGAGCGATCAGATTAAAATAAGTTTCTGAGATGATATTAGATGCTAAAATTCCGGAAGGGCCATTGGCTCAAAAATGGTCAAAACATAAATTTAACCTGAAACTGGTTAATCCGGCTAACAAGCGAAAATATACTGTTATTGTAGTTGGGACGGGCTTGGCTGGGGCTTCTGCGGCAGCTTCATTGGCGGAGCTTGGCTATAATGTAAAAGCATTTTGTTTTCAGGATAGCCCCAGGCGTGCGCACTCAATTGCAGCTCAAGGTGGAATCAATGGTGCAAAAAATTACCAGAATGATGGCGACAGTGTGCAGCGCTTATTTTATGATACAATAAAAGGTGGGGATTACCGGGCTCGCGAAGGAAACGTATATCGCCTTGCAGAAGTGTCGGTTAATATAATTGATCAATGTGTGGCACAGGGAGTTCCTTTCGCACGTGAATACGGTGGTTTGCTTGATAACCGTTCTTTCGGTGGTTCTCAGGTTTCCCGAACTTTTTATGCACGCGGTCAAACGGGCCAGCAATTGCTATTAGGGGCTTATTCGGCTCTTAACCGCCAGATTAATCTGGGAAAGGTTACAATGTACACCCGACACGAGATGATGGATGTTGTTACTGTTGATGGTGAGGCTAAAGGTATAGTTACACGAGACCTTATAAACGGTGCTATCGAAACTCATAGTGCGCACGCAGTTCTTTTGTGTACCGGAGGATATGGAAATGTATTTTACCTCTCTACCAATGCCATGGGGTGTAATGTGACAGCGGCCTGGAAAGCACACAAACGGGGGGCTTATTTTGCTAATCCATGTTTCACACAAATTCATCCAACCTGTATCCCGGTAACTGGAGATCACCAGTCGAAATTGACGCTTATGTCAGAGTCGTTGCGTAATGACGGAAGGGTTTGGGCACCTAAAACAGCTGAACTTGCTCAAAGGCTGCGTAGCGGAGAATTAAAAGTCACAGATCTTAAAGAAGAAGACAGAGACTATTTCCTGGAACGTAAATATCCTGCCTTTGGAAACCTGGTTCCACGTGATGTGGCTTCAAGAAATGCGAAAGACATGGTAGATGAGGGGCGGGGTGTAGGTGCATCCGGTATTGCTGTTTATCTCGATTTTGCTGAGGCAATTGGTCGCCTGGGAGAAGACGCCGTGCGCGCAAGATATGGTAACCTCTTCGATATGTATCAGCAAATAACTGACGAAAATCCATACAAACAACCGATGCGGATTTACCCCGCTGTTCATTATACTATGGGAGGACTGTGGGTTGACTATAATTTACAAACAACAGTGAAAGGACTTTACTGCCTTGGTGAAGCTAATTTTTCTGACCATGGCGCAAACCGGCTTGGTGCTTCTGCACTGATGCAGGGTTTGGCAGATGGATATTTTGTGATTCCATATACCCTCGGTGATTATCTAGCTACTATTGGACCTAAAGCTCTGGATGACAGCCACCCTGCTTTTGAAGAAACAAAGCGAAGCGTAGTCGAACGCATTAATAAATTGCTTGCGTTAAAAGGGACAAAAACTGCAAATGAATATCATCGCGAACTTGGCCACATTATGTGGGAATATTGCGGCATGGCTCGTACAGAAGAGGGATTAATCAAGGCTAAAGGGCTAATACGTGCTCTTCGGTCTGACTTCTGGCAAAACGCACGTGTGTCTGGAATTAATGAAGAGTTTAACCAAAATCTGGAAAACGCTGGCCGGATTGCTGATTTCCTTGAATTGGGAGAATTGATGGTAGACGATGCATTAGACCGTAAGGAGTCGTGCGGTGGACACTTCCGCCTGGAAAGCCAGACAGATGAGGGAGAGGCGCTGCGTGATGATGAAAATTATGCATATGCAGCTGCCTGGAAATATATAGGAGATAATCTTCCTGAGGAATTGCATAAAGAGGAGCTGGTGTTTGAAAATGTTAAATTATCACAACGGAGTTATAAGTAGTAGGTAGTGATTAGTATTTAGTGATTAGACGAATCTCTAATACTAACTCTAAGATAAACTGAAACAGGACCTAACTACTAATAACTAACTACTAAATACTACACAAATGAGTGAAAATATGAATTTGACGTTAAAGGTATGGCGTCAAAAAAATGCCGACACTAAAGGTAATTTCGTTACTTACGCAGCTGATCACGTATCTCCGGATATGTCTTTTTTGGAAATGCTTGATGTGGTTAATGAGGGCTTGGTAAAAAAGGGTGACGATCCAATCCATTTCGATCATGACTGCCGTGAAGGTATCTGCGGGTCATGTTCACTACACATTAACGGACGACCTCATGGTCCGAAGCAAGGTATAGCGACATGCCAGCTTCATATGCGAAGCTTCAAAAATAATGATACAGTCGTAATCGAACCATGGCGGGCTGAAGCATTTCCGGTTATAAAAGACCTCGCAACAAATCGTTCAGCATTTGACCGGATCCAGGTGGCGGGAGGGTTTGTATCTGTTAACACAGGCGGTGTTCCGGATGCGAACGTTATACCAATTCCTAAAGTTATAGCTGACGAAGCATTTAATTCTGCAACATGTATAGGGTGCGGTGCATGCGTTGCAGCTTGTAAGAATGCTTCCGCTATGTTGTTTGTCTCGGCTAAAGTTTCTCAATTGGCATTATTACCACAGGGACAGCCCGAACGATATCGCAGAGTGCAGGCAATGGTGGCTCAAATGGACGAGGAAGGTTTTGGAAACTGTACCAACACCGGAGCTTGTGAGGCAGAGTGTCCTAAAGAGATTTCAATAACAAACATTGCGCGAATGAACAGAGATTATTTCACTGCAAAGCTATTTAAAGAGGAAGAAGTCTGATCAAATTAATATCATACAAAAAAGTCCGGAAATTAAATTCCGGGCTTTTTTTGTTTTTTTCGTATTGGACAATGTCCGTTAATGAGTATAATATTCCCCAATCGGGGAACAAGTTCCCTTTCTAAATTTCTTGCCATTTAATGAAAATACATTTTTAGGCCATTTTGAGCGAGTTGGCTGTTTTGGACGATACTTTGTCTATTAGTATTCAAATACAGACACCAACCCAGATTTATAAAACATAACCATGAAAAAAATATTATTCCTAATCGCATTCATTACGGTATCAATAATCAGCAATACTTCGTTTGCACAAAATGCTAATGCAAACATCACTTTATCTGATGTATTGTCTTTTTCAGTTAGTCAGCCATCTGCTCTGGATGTTAACTTCGATACT
>NZ_JBKJUM010000048.1:0-13846 GCF_046590655.1 Daejeonella sp. | reverse complement strand
CCTATACTCGAATCAGGGTTTTGGCCAATCTGATCTTAAACATTCCGATTATCATGGGTTAAATCATTTCAACAAACGGTCAGGTTTACCATCTTTTGCTTCACCTGATCCACGCGGCCGCGATTTAATGATCAAATTCGGACTAGCAGCTGGCGCAGTGTTGACAGAAGAGTACAAGCACATGATGGGAATGAAATTTGGGCTGGAGAAATCTTTGAACAAGTCTATTTCTGCTACAGTCTCTGCGGGATTTAATCTTTACAAATTGGATCGCAATTTAATCGACGAGACGGTGATCATAGCGCCGTTTAAGCTTGGTGCGAAATTTTGGGTTGCGGAGAAATTCTTTGTTCATACGGAAGGTGGCTTTGCCCTGGGAGTAAATGATTACGTAGACCGCATAATTTATGGAGTTACGATTGGCAAAGTATTCAAGAATGGTATAAGTCTGGGATTGGGATTTGAATCTCTCCAGAGTCCTTCATCTGAATGGCTATATTATGACGATCCCACTTTTTTGGGTCTTAAAATAGACTTCCCGATTTATCAGGGTAAAATATTTCGTAACACTAACATGGTTGCCGAACCCCCTGAAAACACCGGGAGGAAAAAGGCCTATGCCTTCATCGAATTCGGGGGCGCCGGTGGTGCGCTCAGCGCCCAGATCGATCAGCGCTTTTCCGTCGACAGGAACGATGGGCTGGGATACCGCGTCGGTTTGGGTAATTATAATGATGTAATCAGTGTCCCTATTGGGATGAACTATATTTTTGGAAAAAAGCGCAGCGGCCTGGAACTGGGCCTTGGCTTAACCACTTACTTTGATCTAAAGAAAGATGATAATTTTTTCAACAATGAGAATTCGGTCGGGCTGTCTCCCTTATTTACCGTTGGCTATCGACTGCAGTCGTATAACGGATTTATGCTTCGTTTGAATAGTTCAGCTATTTATGATTTTGATGTAAACTATATATTTCCATTTTTCCCGGGATTGTCCGTTGGATACCGGATCAGATAATCGTCCAAAGCAGTCTGGTAGCAGTTTATACAGAAATGGGATGGCAAGCTGCTGCAATAGGGTACTGTATTTTTTTTTAAGAATGTCGCGCAATAGTCAGAACTTTCCGCCAGCACCGCTGCCTGCTGTCACCGGATAATTGCTGGTAGTCTGAATCCTGACTCAAGGGAGGCACCTATAGAACCTTACTTAATAAACTCAAGATAGCTGCTCCGTATATATCCAATCATCTCATATTCCGTCATCATTCGACTTAAAGCCAAAGATGGCCGGTATTGGATTATGAAATTATTCAGGGAATCGCCAGATAGTTTGGTGAGGGCAATAATTCTTTCTTTGGAGAAGGCCTGATCGATATACTTATCGGATTCATCTTGAACTAAAGCTTTTTGCAGCTTGGAAGGTGCGGCGTCATTTCTCGTCAGGAGGCTTACTATGCTTAAGAGGTCGACCTTTACTAGAGACGATGCACTATATGGGTTATTGCCGCGATGGACATTAACATGCCGGGCCATAGATTCCTCGGGCGATTTCATAACAAAAATGTCTTTGAAGCGCGGGGCTCTATATGCAAATTCCGCTGCAAAGGTCTCCCGGTTCTTTATTGAGTCTGCTTTTGAATTTCGAAGAGACCTCACAAATACTTCGTTAAGGAATATGCTATTTCGTTCCAGAGAAATATCAGGCGGTGTCTCCGAGGATAGGCCGGGGTGTAGTGAATTGAATGTGAAAATGTATGGCTTATAACCGAGATGAAAGACTCTTATGGTGTCGCCGGTCCGGGCATTTGTTAGACTGAAATTGCCGTTTGCGTCTGTTAATGTGAATGAGCTGCTTTTTATCGTCGCTCCAGAAATAGGTTCTTTTGTAACGATATCTAGTACCCGGGCACGAAAGGTTTGCGCCCTTAATTGACTACTTAATATTATAAGCATCACTATAAAAGGTTTTCGCAGCATTCGGTTGTAATCTTTAATAATGTTGATCGAATTTAATAGTTAAGGATCCATCTGGTAAAAGTTTAACAAAGCTTAACACTAAAAAGTTAAATAGTGTAATCGTGGTGTCCAAAGTGACATTAATCAGTGCACCACCCAAGCCACCTAAACCCTGCCGGCAGCAGTCGCTTTTTTGCAGACACATTCCGTTAAATTTGAACTTCAACGATGATGCAAAACTACTGCAGAGGACGGGGCTATCGCATCCTCTCAAACCCTTCCGCCACTTATTCGCTGATAATTATTTTATTTCGATAATATACCGTACCTTGCACACTTATTAATTAACAATATAATGCAACAAGGAACAGTAAAATTTTTTAATGAAACTAAAGGTTTCGGATTTATTACACCTAGTGATGGTGGAAGTGAAATCTTTGTACACACTTCAGGTCTAACTGACAGCATTCGCGAGAATGACGTAGTTAATTATGATGTTGAAGAAGGCCGTAAGGGTCTGAACGCGGTAAATGTAACAGTAGCTTAGTATACTATATTTCATTTCGTGAAGCATTCTCCCTTATGGAGGATGCTTTTTTATTGTGACACGTTCTTTTGAATAAAAAAACAACTGCCAGCCGGAAGCTCAAAGCTTATGGCTTATATTATAGAAATTCACAACTCAACATTAAGATGAATTACTATATTTATTAACGAATTAAAAAGAAAAAGGAGTACGCTAAATTAAAGTATGGCTAGATCGACAGAAACATTTAATAAAAAAGAAAAAGAAAAAAAGAGGCTTAAAAAGCAAAAGGAAAAACGGGAAAAGGCAGAAGAGCGGAAAGATAATGTGGTAAAAGGAAAAAGCCTTGATGAAATGATGGCCTATGTGGATGAAAACGGTAATTTAACTTCAACGCCGCCGGATCCTACTAAGAAAAAGAAAATCATTACGGAGGATATCCAAATTGCAACTCCAAAACAAGAAGCCATTCAACCGGGTGATTTGATCCGTAAAGGGAAAGTTACTTTCTTTAATGAATCTAAAGGTTATGGATTCATCAAGGATTCAGAAAGCCAGGAAAGTATATTTGTTCATATAAATGAACTTTCTGAGGCTGTTGGAGAAAATGATAAAGTCACGTTTGAAATTGAACCCGGCCAAAAAGGAATGACTGCTGTAAGGGTTAAGAAAGTCTGATTGCTGAGCTGATTTGGACCATTAATAATTCAATTGATTTGTTGGTATCTTACCAACAAATCTTTTCCAGGTATCCTGGCGGTTAGTTTTCCACCAAAGGTAGTACGATTGGTGATAACACCAATCATACTTAAATATTCACTTCTTTACGGACGCCAACAGGATTCAGGCATCAAGCACTAACTTTCAGTGTCCTTTTTGTCGGCCCTGACATTTTAGTTTCGTCATCTGCGAAATCTTCGTACTGCTTGAAGTTTTCGCTAAATAGCCCTGCAAGAGTGGAAGCTTTTTTAAAGTATTCGGCCGGGTCAGCCCAGGTATTCACCGGATTCAAAAGTTCTGATGGAACTCCCGGACAATTATCCGGTATCATCAGGCCAAAAACTCCATCCGGCTGAAAGGATGTATAAGTAAGCTTTCCTTCCAGCACAGCTTTTATCATATTCCTCGTGTACAAAAGTTTTATTCGTTCTCCTATCCCGTAAGGGCCGCCCGTCCAGCCTGTATTTATCAGCCAGATACCTACTGTATTCTCACGGAGTTTTTCCCCTAAGAGTTCAGCATATTTTACCGGATGAAGTGGCAGGAAAGCCTTCCCAAAACAGGCTGAAAACGTTGATTGAGGATCGTTTATTCCTTCTTCGGTTCCGGCGATCTTCGACGTATATCCGGATAAAAAATGATACATAGCCTGAGATACGCTAAGCTTTGAAACCGGTGGTAATACCCCAAAGGCATCTGCAGTAAGGAAAATTATGTTTTCCGGAACACTGCCAATAGAAGGAACTGCTGCTCCCTGGATATGATACATTGGATATGACACCCGGGTGTTCTCAGTAATTGAGAGGTCATTGAAATCAGGCACGTTACTGCCTTGCTGGAAGCCGATATTTTCCAGGAGGGCACCAGCTTTAATAGCTTCATAAATCTGTGGTTCTTTCTCCATGGTCAGGCCGGCAGTTTTTGCGTAACAACCTCCTTCAAAATTGAAAATAGAATGATCGCTCCACCCGTGTTCATCGTCACCAATTAGTTCCCTGTGAGGGTCGGCAGATAATGTGGTTTTACCCGTTCCTGACAAACCGAAGAAGATAGCTGTATCACCTGATTGCCCCTTGTTTGCTGCGCAATGCATAGGTAAAACACCTTGTGAGGGGAGAAGAAAATTTAATACAGAAAACATTGCCTTCTTTATTTCTCCGGTATACCCGGTGCCGCCGATCAGCACGATTCTACGCGTGAAATTTAAGATGGAGAAATTTTCCTGTCTGGTACCATCATAGAGTGGGTTGGCCATAAAACCAGGTGCAGCTATAATTGTCCATTCCGGGTTTTCCGATCCTAAAGAATCCGCATCAAGAAAGAGGTTATGGGCAAACAAATTCTGATAAGCGGTTTCTGTAATTGTTCTTACGCCCAAACGATAGTTTTCATCAGAACAGACTGATCCATCCCGTACAAAAAGTGTTTTGTCTTTCAGGTAGGTTATAAACTTATTGTAAAGTTTGTTAAAGTCCTGCTCTGAAAATGGAAAATTTACATCACCCCACCAAACGCGCTCGCTGGTCAGCTGGTCTTTTACGATAAAACGGTCTTTCGGAGAGCGGCCAGTAAATTTACCAGTATTTACGGCCAGAGCCCCCAGACTGCTGATAACACCCTCGTTATTATCAAGGGCAATCGTTGTTAATTCACCCGGGCTGAGCTGATAGAAAAATTCCTGCGCGTGGAGTTCAAGGTATCCCAAATCGGGAACCTCGCTATTGATCGTGATTCGTCTCATATCACTTCTGTCTTTTTGGTTAGTTGGGGCAAAACTAAGACCTTTAATTGTATTGTCAAATAAAAACCTCTTGAAAATCAAGATGTTGTAATAAGTACACTAAGTTATTTCAACTTGGTACTCAATGAACTAGAGCTGAAAATAACCATAAGCTAAATCCATGTTTATGTTGATAAACTTTTAGTATAGATATCCAAATAGTCGGTGCCGGCGGTTAATTGCTATACGATGGTTAATTAAAAAATTTCCTAAATTTGGTTAGTTGTTTAATCGATACCTTGAAGTACACCGCGTTTTTGTTGTTAATTTTTCTCCTTCCTTGTATATCACATGCACAGGTTTGTACAGGCAGTTTTGGCGATCCGGTAGTAAACTTTTCATTCGGCAATAGTAGCACCCAAAATTCTGGCAGTTTCACTAATTATACCTTTACAACAAATACCTGCCCTAACGATGGGAGTTATACAATAACCAACGGTTTTTCCGGCTGTTTCGGGGGAAATTGGCATAATGTTCTTCAAGATCATACGCCGGATGATAGTAACGGTAATATGATGCTTGTGAATGCCTCTACAGCACCGGGAGAGTTTTTTAGAGAAACAATAAACGGGCTTTGTTCGGGAACAACATTTGAGTTTGCTGCTTATGTTATAAATGTTTTAAAGCCTTCTGCCCGAGGAATTAAGCCAAATCTGACTTTTATTATTGAATCCACCGACGGTACCGAATTGGGAAAATATTCAACTGGCGACATTCCTGAGTCATCGATCCCGGAATGGAAAAAATTCGCGATGATTTTTACAACGCCAGTGAATATATCACAGGTTACTTTGAAGATTATCAATAATGCACCCGGCGGAAACGGCAATGACCTTGCACTTGATGATATTACGTTCCGCGCGTGTGGACCTATTATTAATCCTTACATTAATGGCGACATTAAATCAACATCAATTTGTGAAGGTGAAAAAGGGACCGTTTTCTTAAGTGCCGATGTTTCGACCGGATATAATACTCCCGCTTACCAATGGCAAGTTGATATGGGTTCAGGCTGGAAAGACATCCAAGGTGGAAACACAAAAAGCTTTACCGCTATTATCGAATCGGCTGTTTTAGGGGGCTATAAGTACAGGTTGACCGTTGCCGAGTTGTCAAACATAAATTCTATTAGTTGTAGAACTGTTTCAGAAGCCCGTGGAGTGAGCATAAATCCCAAACCCGAGGTTAATGCGGGTCCGGACAAATCTATGCTCCTGGGAACACAAGTTAAACTGGAGGCTAATGCCAAGGGCAGCAATCTCAGCTATCTGTGGACGCCACCAAATTATTTGAATGACCCTACTTTGTTAAACCCTATTGCAAGTCCGCCAGTCGAAACTGCCTATACACTCCAAATAACGAATTCCTGCAATGTAAGTGTAAGTGATGTGATGATTGTTAAAGTTTTTCCTAAAATAGTTATCCCGAATAGCTTTACACCCAACGGTGATGGAATTAACGATGAGTGGAATATTGCCGGCCTTACCACCTATAACGGAGCATTAGTTAAGATATTCAACCGTTATGGTAGTATTGTCTTTGAGAGTAAGAGTTATGAAACGGCCTGGGATGGTAAATTCAATGGCCAGAACTTACCTCACGGTACTTACTATTATACCATTGACTTGGGTAATGGAGAAAGAATTCACCGGGGATCGTTAACCATTCTCTAGATACCAATGATAATACAGCATCATGTTCTTCAATCCGAACGAACCTTTCGGGTTGTTGTAATTGTAAATGGAAGTAGTACCGCGGAGCAGTATACTAAAGGACTTCGCACATTCATGTATAAAACTATTAATTGTTTGTATGATAATTCGATTAAGGAATAATAGTTGTTAGACAATTCATGATCTCTGTTCGGATGTTTGTGAAGTATTTCAGGAAATATGTCTGGTTAATTTAAACCAATGAAAGGAATAGGTGTTTCTTCAGGTATTGCTATAGGGAGGGCTTTTGTAATAAAAAAAAGCGAGTTTACGTTGACGGGTATTTCCCTCATAAGCGACGCCGGCACTTTTACGGAGATCTCAAAATTTGATCAGGCAGTTGAGACCTCCATTCAGGAAGTTGAATCTATTATTTTTAATAAAGACCTGGATTTGCAGGAGGAGGAGATAGCCATACTAAAAAACCAAGTTGAATTCCTGCGAGACCCTCAAATACGAATTCATGTTTTAGAAAAAATACAGAGCACCAATAGTACGGCTCACGACTCTCTGATTCTTGTGATTCATGGGCTGATTCAAGCTTTAAAAAGCATGGACGATGAGCAAGTTAGTGCACGTTCGGCAGATATTCAGGATATTGGAAACCGACTTCAGAAGCATTTGAATAATTCGTTTAACACTGCCGCACGAACACTTGATAAGGACACTATTATTATCGCAGAGGATATCTCACCTTCTGACACGTTAACAATGGATCTTGAGCATGTAATTGGTTTCGCAACCAGGTCAGGTAATAAAACTTCTCATACGGCTATTTTAGCCAGGTCAAAAGGGATTCCCGCTGTTGTGGGGTGCGGAGATCGGCTTAACCTCATCAGAAATAATGACATTATTATTCTTGACGGAAAAAGTGGGCATGTCCTTATTAACCCTAACAGCGCTAGTCTGGATGAATATATTCGTTTGCGAACCGAGCATATCCGTATGACTGAAGCATTGAAATCACTTATGGATGTTGCAGCTGAAACATCTGATGGAACGGAAATAACACTGTTGGGGAATATAGATCGGGCACCTTTATGATCCTTTCAATCCGGCTGTACTTCGTCTTATTAAGTATACCATTGAGCAGGCTCAGAAAAATAACATAAACGTAGGAATTTGTGGGGAATTGGCATCAGATCCGATGGCAGTGCGCCTTCTGCTGGGAATGGGACTTCGGGAGTTATCAATGAATGCGGGATCTATCTTTGAAGTAAAAAAAATTATACTTAATACAAGCATGACTCAGGCCAGAGCGCTGTGTGACAAAGTGATGGAGATGGAAGATTCAGCGAGGATTCTGGAAGTCCTGAACGCCGGGAATAGCGACCTTGGTTAGTAAGAATAATCAAAAGAAATGCCGTAGATTAGAATTATCTCTGTTATATTGTGCTTTTGAACAATTGTTGTTAATTAAAAAAATTAAGCCCTTTAAAATATACTCATGACTACCAGAAGAATATTCATTCAGCAAGCGGCCCTGATTGGTGCCGGTATGTTGGCAAATCCGGCGGACCTGTTAAGCAAACCTCGTCAGAAAGTGGGATTGCAGCTATACACATTGAGAAACCTGATCTCGAAAGACGTGCGTGGTGTAATCGCGAAAGTTGCAGACATTGGATTTAAGGAAGTTGAAACATACGGTTTCTCTCCGACCGGAGGATTTTGGGGCCTTAAACCACTGGAGTTTAAAGCTCTTATGAAAAGCCACGGCATAAAATCACCGAGCGGGCATTATAATTTCGAACCTTACCTGGGCGAAAACAATATGGATAGCCTGAAAGCAAACATCGAAGCTGCCCAGGATCTTGATCAAAAATATCTTACGGTGCCTTATCTAAGCGCACCCCTGAGAAAAAATCTTGACAGCTATAAGTCCCTTGCTGCGAAGTTGAACCAGGCAGCTGTAATGGCCAGACAAGCAGGTTTGCAATTAGTTTATCATAACCATGATTTTGAATTTATCGATTTTAATGGGACAACCGGATTTGATATTTTATTGCGTGAAACTGATCCGCAAGATCTTAAGTTCGAACTGGATATTTATTGGGCTGTAAAAGCTGGCAAAAATCCGGTTGCTTTATTCGAACAAAATCCGGGAAGGTACGTCATGTGGCATGTAAAGGATATGGATAAAGCTGACAAATCCTATACAGAAGTTGGATCAGGAAGTATAGATTATGGACAGATTTTCGCGAAATACAAGCAGTCGGGCATGAAACATTACTTTGTAGAGCAGGATGTTATAAAGATTGATCCTTATGAGAGCATCACTCGTAGTTTTCAGCATGTTAAAAGCAGCATTCTTTAATAAGGTGTGAATGAACTATGTTCTGGGTATTGATATTGGCACCGGCAGCGTGAAAGCTGTTGCTGTCAGTTTTGATTCCACGGTGATTGGGGTCTCCCAATATCATTACCCAACCTACTCATCACAAGCGGGCTATAGCGAGCAGAAACCAGAGCTTATTTGGGAGGCTTTTAAGAGCTGCATCCACGACATAGTAGATAAAATGCAAGCTAGTCCGGTGGCAGTATGCTTAAGCAGTGCCATGCACAGCTTGATTCCGGTGGATAGTCGGGGAAGGAAACTCACGGACTTGATGACCTGGGCCGATTGCAGAAGCGATTCCATCGCGACCAGTTTAAGAAATTCAGCACAGGGTCAGCATATTTATGAGTTGTCGGGAATGCCCGTGCACGCCATGTCTCCGCTTTGCAAGATCATTTGGCTCAGGGAGAATATGCCGGCTGTTTTCAAACAGTCGTTCAAATTTATTTCAATAAAAGAATATATTTGGTTCAAGCTATTCGGTGAGTATGTAATAGATTATTCGATCGCTTGCTCTACCGGTATGCTCGATATTTCCAGCCTTACCTGGAATTCAGATTTGCTGGCTTTGGCCGGCATCAGAGAAGATCAATTATCGAAACCGGTGAATACGAATTATACAAATACCGGGTCAGGGCCGCTTTCGGGAATATTAAATAAAAAAACTTCTTTTATAATTGGAGCCAGCGATGGTTGCCTTGCTAATTTGGGAAGTTTTGCCATCCGAAAGGGAGTTGCCGCCCTAACGATTGGAACGAGTGGCGCAGTCAGAATAGCTAGCGAAAGACCTATTTTAAATACCTCAGCATCGACTTTCAGTTATTTCCTGGACGATAACACATTTATTTGTGGGGGCCCGGTTAATAATGGGGGCAATGTTATAGAATGGCTGATCAAGTGTTTCTTGGGTAAGTCTGCCAGCAAACAAGCTTTCGACGAGTTGTTTGCCTTGGTCCACCAAATCCCTCCGGGCTCTGAGGGCTTACTGTTTCTGCCCTATTTACACGGAGAACGGGCTCCTATCTGGGATTCACAAAGTTCAGGTGCTTTCGTTGGAATCCGCTCTCAGCATTCCCAGGCTCATTTTTGCCGGGCGGTGATGGAGGGAATTTGTTTCGCGCTTTACGACGTTTTGATAGCGGTAGAAAATGGGTCTGAAAGCATTAATCAAATAAACGTTAGTGGTGGATTTGTGAATTCACAAACATGGATGCAGCTACTCGCTGATGTAACTGGAAGGCGGCTGGCCCTGATTCATACCGAAGATGCATCCGCCGTTGGTGCTGCTTTTATGGCTTTGAAAACGCTTGGTTTGAACAATGGAAAATACCCGGACGAACCGGAGAAAGCTCGGAAGGTTGTCCAGCCTGATATGGATAGACATAATTGCTATTCGCAAAACTTCTTAATATTTAAACGATTATACTCTAGTTTGAAAGATAGTATGCATCAATTAAACGTAATCAATCACTGATCATGTCTTTGCTAATTGTACTCTTCGGTCTTATTCTTTTGCTGGCTTTAATAGTTGGGAAATGGAGCCCAATGATAGCCCTTCTGACGGTTTCTATTATCACAGGTTTATTATTGGGTATGCCGGTTGCGAAGGTGATATCAACAGTTAGTACGGGAATTGGCAGCACACTCGGTAGCATAGTTATGGTACTTGCCCTGGGTGCAATGATGGGGAAGCTGATTGAGGAAACAGGGGCTGCAAAAAAGATTGTGTTTATACTAATTCGATTTTTTGGCTATAAAAATATTCAATGGGCAATTTTGCTCACGGGCCTTATGGTTGGGATACCCTTGTTTTATAACGCAGGATTTGTGGTGCTTGTTCCTTTAGTTTTTGCGGTTGCCGCCGCCACCAGATTACCACTTCTGTATCTGGCATTGCCTATGGCAGCCTCATTGTCTGTAACCCATGGATTTCTGCCGCCACACCCCGGGCCGGTAGCTCTGGCATCAATTTTTAAGGCTGATGTGGGTTTAATTCTCATTTATGGTTTAATATTAACACTTCCGATCGTGATTGCAGGGGGCATAGTTTTTCCGAGGCTCATTCTCAAAAGAAATATGCCCGATCCCCCAGCGGAATTTAGTCCTGAAGGCGAGGAATTGCTTCCTTCGGGATTAAGGAGTTTCCTTTCAGCTTTGCTCCCTGTGGCCCTGATTATAATTGGGACTATTGGTATGCATTTTCTGCCTGCGAGTCCATCAAAGCCATTTTTTGTTTTTTTATCAGATCCCACAGTAGCCTTACTTATAGCCGTGATCCTGACTATTTTTATTCAAAAGATCCCGGTTGCCAGGGCAATGGATTCATGTATCGAAGGGGTAAAAAGTATTGCAATGATAATCCTCATTATCGCTGCCGGAGGTGCTTTCAAGCAGGTTTTGATTGATAGTGGTGTGGGGGAGACTGTTAAAACCATGTCTTCCTCAATAGACTTGTCACCACTTTTTCTTGCATGGCTGATAACTGCGCTCTTGCGTGTAACGTTAGGTTCTGCAACGGTGGCGGGAATAACAGCTGCGGGGATAGTATTGCCGCTTGTAGGAGAAGGAGGATCGCCGGAACTTATGGTATTGTCAGTAGGTGCGGGAAGTTTAATGTTTTCGCATATCAATGATACTGGATTCTGGATGTTTAAAGAGTACTTTAAACTCAGTTTAAAACAAACCTTTTCTACATGGACTGTAATGGAAAGCATAGTCTCCGTTATGGGGCTGCTTGGGGTGTTAATACTGAATGAAATCTTATATTAAAATCAATGAAAGTAGGACTTGTAGGCCTGGGTAAAATGGGCTTTAATCTGGCTCTTAATCTGAAAAGGAGCGGGCATGACGTAATTGGCTACGATCTCAATCAAGAAACGATGCAGCTTATCAACAAAGAAGGGATTCGAACTTCATCTTCTTTAAGCGCTTTAGTGAAAGAACTGGGTGAGGACCGCCTGGTTTGGCTGATGGTTCCCTCCGGGGAGTTTGTCGACGAAGTACTTGCGACTTTGAAACCCATGCTTCGGAAAGGAGATCTGATTATTGAAGGAGGTAATTCAAATTATAAGGACTCAATCCGGCGATCAGGAGAATGGGCTGGGTTGGATGTGGAGTATCTTGATTGCGGCACTAGTGGGGGTATTGAAGGAGCGTTAAATGGCATTTGCGCGATGTTGGGAGGCAGTAAAGTAGCATTTGAAAAGATTGAACCTATCCTTAAAGATATTTGCCTGCCAGGAGCATATTTATATTGTGGTGGCCCGGGTTCCGGCCATTATGTTAAAATGATCCACAATGGAATAGAATATGGTATGATGCAGGCTATAGCTGAAGGGTTCGAAATGCTTCAAAAGAGTCAGATGGATCTTGATCTTGCTGCCATTGCCGGGCTCTGGAATCATGGATCTGTAGTCAGAAGTTGGTTAATGGAGCTTACCGAACGGGCGCTTAGTAAGGAGCCCGATCTGGGCTCAATAAAAGGAATTATGCACTCATCCGGAGAAGGTAAATGGACTCTGGAAGATGCACTGGAAAAGCAAATTGCTACACCGGTTATTGCGTTATCACTAATTATGCGTTATAGATCTCTAGAAGATGATTCCTTCGCTGGAAAGATTGTGGCTGCCTTGAGAAATGAATTTGGTGGTCATCATCTTGTTAAAAAATGATAAGAATACGGCGTTTTGTCTTTTTAAGTGCCTTATTAGGCTGCTGAAATGTACAAGAACGAGTTTCCGGGAATTGATATTTAATTTTGAATAATGGTAACGGCTTCGAGGAATTAGTTATAAAGCATTGATTATAAAGGCTTAATAAAAATTAATTAGTCATTAGTCCAAATTCCCCGAGCAGATCAATTTCCAAAAACTATCATTATGGGAATAAAATGTTATCGGGTGAAAAATAATTGAAAAAGGATTTGGCAATACCTGTAAATAAATTAGATTTGTTAAACCTTAAACAAATTATTTAAAAAGAAAACAATGGATAAGTTTACACAAATGAAAGACCTGTTTGCTTCTGTTGAAGCTGACGCTAATAAGTTCTACAATTCAGGTAACAGTGCAGCTGGAACTCGCGTTCGCAAAAGTATGCAGGATCTTAAGAACCTGGCTCAAGAGATCAGAACTGAAGTGACTGCTAAGAAAAATGGCGGTAAATAATATAGAACTATAACAGTATAAAAACCTGCCTGATTAAGATCAGGCGGGTTTTTTTATTATTAGCGGATTTATAGTCCCTAAGAAAATACCTTCGGGAGTTAGAAGGAATATCAAAAAGAGGATATCGGGCAAAATTCCAGCTGCACTTTAGAACGCGAAGTACAGGGAATGTCAGGCTTTTATGATTAATTTCTTCTGAACTAACCAACCGGAACAACCTGCAGGCAGGCACAACTTATGGCAGAAAAACATGTAAAATTCCAATGAAAGACTACAAAAATTATTATCTGGTTCAGGCACCTCCTGAAGACGTATACCTGGCGCTAACCAATCCGCTAACCATTTCCTTATGGACGGGTTCAGAAGCAATTATGAGTACAGTGCCAGGCTCTGAGTTTTCTCTCTGGGATGATAGTATTTCCGGACTTAATATCGAGTTCATTGAAAACAGGAAAATAGTTCAACAGTGGTATTTCGGTGATCAGCCTGAAGAGTCTATCGTGACTTTTCTGCTTCATCCCGATAAAAATGGCACGTCGGTCGAATTGAGGCATACCAATATTCCCGACTCTGATTTCGAGGATATGATAGAGGGATGGAATCTTAATTATTTTGGCGCGCTTCAGGATTTCTACGAAGAGTGACAGCGAT
>NZ_JBKJUM010000100.1:0-61453 GCF_046590655.1 Daejeonella sp. | reverse complement strand
GCTTTTCCCCATTTCGTAGCTAACAAGTTTCCCCAAATCCTCTTTTTTCTCGCGCAGCGCATCGCCAAATTGACGAATAACGTCTCCGCGCTTGGGGGATGGCCATATCCGCCAGGTTTTGAATGCATTTTCAGCTGTTTCTATCACACTGTTATATTCTACAAGACCGGCAAATTTCACAGAAGCGATTTCCTTACCGTCTACTGGCGAGAATATTGCTTCAGCTTTAGCCAGAGTACTGCTATTCCATTGCTTTCCGGTGCTGCTGGATTCATTAATTTCCTGTATCCCAAGGTTCTGAAGAAGCTTCTTAATGTCGAATTGCATAAAATTTCGTATTTTTGTCAAAGTTAAGCATTTCTATTAAGGCAGATAAACTGCTGTAGGTTTTCATATTTTTTCAGTCTTAGTAATTTATTTTCAGATGATTAGAGCTAAGGGTGTCAGGATGTGGAAAAATAAAAGCCCAAGAATTAGCGATTAGCTTTAAATTGTTAGAAATAAATCCGGTACAATTTTAACGTATTGACCGGTGAACGTTCTTAATCGTATTTTAGGATGGAAGAAGATTTTGAGTTTGATTTTTCCGAAGATCCCAGATTTTCGGTAGAAAGATATGAAGAGATGATCCGTAACCAGGATCAGTATTTTTTTGATGCACAGGCATTTGAAAGCATAATTGAGTATTATATTGAGAAGAATGATCCCATAAAAGCATTACAGGTTACAGAGTATGCTATTAGCCAGCACCCTTTTGCGGCGGTTTTCTCTATAAAACAAGCCCAGCTTTATGTGGCTACCAACCAGTTCGATCTTGCCTTCGAATCACTGAGAAAGGCTGAAACATTGGAGCCTTCCGAAGCTGACATTTACACGATCAGAGGTAATATTTTTGAAGGGTTGGAACGGCATGAGGAAGCCCTTGAAAATTACGAGAAAGCACTAGGTCTCGCTGAAGCTACTGACGAGATCTTACTGCATATTGCCTATGTATACCAAAGTATCGGCGACTATGAGAGCTCGGTGAATTATCTAAAGCAGTGTTTACAGCAGAACATGGAGAATCAGGATGCGCTATACGAACTTGCATTTTGTTATGATGTGCTGGACAAGCAGGAAGAGAGCATCAAGTTCTATGAGCAGTATATCGATAATGAACCTTACTCATATGCTGCCTGGTATAATCTGGGTAACGCATTCAATAAAATGGATCTATATGAAAAGTCCATTGATGCGTATGATTATGCAATTCTTATCAAAGATAACTTTGCCTCAGCTTACTTTAACAAGGGGAATGCACTGGTACATCTCGATCGCTACAGCGAAGCCATAGATGTTTATAAGCAGACATTTGAGTATGAGCCGCCAAGCGGAGACACATACTGCGCTATCGGGGAATGCTATGAAAAGCTGGAGCGGATGGATGAAGCACGCTCGTATTATAAGAAATCGGTTAAACTTGATCCTGCTCAGTCGGATGCCTGGTTTGGCATAGGGGTAACGCTTGATTTTGAAGAACGCTATTTCGAATCGCTATACTTTTATAAAAAAGCGCTGGATTTAGACGATAAGAATGCCGATTACTGGTTTGCTATTGCAGATGCACAATATAAACTTAAACAGCTTGACGAATCCGAAAAAGCTTATGAGAAAGTGCTGGAGCTAAATCCTGTTGACATCGAAGCCTGGCTTGATTATTCGTCCATACTTTTTGAACAGGATAAGCTTTCATCTGCAATTGAAGTTATTTCGGAAGGCATAAAGAATAATCCGGATGCAGCCGAACTTTATTACCGAATGGTGGCTTACCTTTTTGCCTCAAGTGAATACAGCGAGGCTCTGATCTACCTAGAGACGGCACTTAATACTGACCCCGAGAAGCATCACATATTGTTCGAATACCTGCCACAGCTTCACGAGAACAAGGTTATTGTTGATATAATAAACCGTTACACACGATAAAACACAATAAAATATTCAAGCTTTAGGTTTTGATTTTTTTTTGGAGATTTGCACTTGAAAAATGAGCCGCACTACTTTAGGATTTAATTAGAATGCAGGTTCAAACTAGAATCCAAAACCAATCAAAATAAATGAATTATACATTAAAGAACATTCCTGAGCGTACCGAAAAGCCCCGTGTTAACGGGCTTACGATGGTTATGGATAAGGGGTTAAGTGTGCGTGAAGCCGAAGATTTTCTTGAAGTTGCTGGCCCCCACTCAGATATAATAAAATTAGGATGGTCTACATCCTACGTAACACCTAATCTGGAAAAAAAATTAAAAGTATATAAAGACGCGGGTATTCCAGTGTACTTCGGAGGCACTTTGTTTGAGGCATTCATAATAAGAAACCAATTCGATGATTACCGCCGCATACTTGATAAATATGGGATGGAACTTGCTGAAGTGTCTGACGGATCTATTGAGATTGCTCACGAAGAGAAGTGTGAGTATATCAGGACATTGAGCGAACAAGTGACAGTTATCTCGGAAGTTGGTTCGAAAGATGCCGCTAAAATTCTGGCCCCATATAAGTGGATAAATCTGATGCGTGCTGAAATTGAGGCCGGCGCATGGAAGGTGATAGCCGAAGCCAGAGAGGCAGGTAACGTTGGTATTTTTAGGGATTCAGGAGAGGTTCGACAGGGCCTGATTGATGAGATACTTACTCAAATACCAGCTGAAACTATAATATGGGAAGCACCGCAAAAGGCACAGCAGGTTTGGTTTATAAAGCTGATTGGCTCCAATGTAAACCTTGGAAACATTGCCCCTGCCGAAGTTATTCCTGTCGAAACTTTAAGATTAGGTCTGAGAAGTGATACATTCGATCATTTTCTCAATCTATAAGTGAAATTGCTTCTGAAACGATAATCTTAGGAAAAAAACTGTGCAATGAAGAAATACGGACTGATAGGGTATCCTCTTTCGCATTCATTTTCGAAGAAATACTTTTCAGATAAATTTGCGAAGGAAGGCCATGAAGATCGTGAATATGAACTATACCCGCTACAAAATTTAAGCGACCTTCCAGAGCTTATTAACAATACCCATGGTTTGTGCGGCCTGAACGTGACTGTGCCACACAAGATCGGCGTAATGTTTTACCTCGATAAGATTGATCCGGCTGCCCGCGAGATTGACGCTGTAAATTGTATAAAAATTGTTAACCATCAACCAGTCGAAGCATTTTTTAGTGGTGAGCTATCTTCCATGAAAGTCCGTTTGGAAGGCTATAATACCGACGCTTTCGCTTTTGAAGAATCTCTGAAACCATTGCTTAAGAAGCAACATCAAAAGGCACTAATTTTGGGGAACGGTGGCGCGGCCAGAGCCGTAGCCTATGTGCTGAACAAACTAAACATTTCTTACCGCCTGGTTTCGCGCAGTGCTATTGGAAAACAGCTATCATACAAACAGTTGACGACAGATGTGATGAAAGAGCGCTTGCTAATAATCAACACAACTCCCCTGGGAACCGCTCCAACTATTGAAGAGTGTCCGGTGATACCTTATGAGATGTTAACGTCCGGGCATCTGTTGTACGATCTTGTGTACAATCCGGCTGAAACCGAGTTTCTAAAGCGCGGTAGAGAAAAAGGGGCAAGTATCAAAAACGGGCTTGAAATGCTCCATCTCCAGGCTGAGAAGTCATGGGAGATATGGAATAGCTGAAATGATGAAAAAGCAAGGAATATTCTACCTCTTTTCATTGAGCATATTTTTTGCAGGGTGTACGCAGGATTATTCCCCCAAACCCAGGGGCTATTTCAACATAAAATTTCCTGAAAAAAAATACCAGAACTACAGCAGTATTTGCCCCTACACTTTTGATTATCCTGTTTATGCAAAAGTATTGCCCGACATGCAAAGGGACGCTAAGCCCTGTTGGCTGGACATTGCTTATCCGGAATTCAACGGTAGAATTCATCTAAGTTATCAGGCTGTAAGCTCCCGGCAGCAATTCAACCGGTTGGTGGAAGATGCACGGACATTTGCTTTTAAACATACCGTGAAAGCAACAGCTATCGATGAAGGGGTTATTTCATATCCTGAAAGTAACGTTTACGGGGTGTATTATTCAATTGACGGTAATACAGCTTCGTCTGTACAATTTTTTCTAACTGATAGCACAAAAAACTATCTTAGAGGTGCTTTATATTTTAATGAACAACCTCGTTTAGACTCAATCCAGCCCGTTCTCGACTTTGTTAAAAAGGATATTGATGTTATGATAAAATCTTTTAAATGGAAAAACTAATGAAAAATCTGTTCCTGGTACTATTTGTCTTTATCAGCAGTTCGGCATTAGCCCAGCTAAACAGCGAAGAAAAGAAGATTATCGAATACATTAATGCTCATTTAAAAGAATCTGAGCAGTTACTTATAGAATCTGTAAATATTAACAGCGGAACTCTGAATGTTGAAGGAGTTAAAAAGGTAGGCGCAGTTTATAGGAAGGAGCTTGACAAGATTGGGTTTGCGACTGAATGGATTATATTGCCTGATTCATTAAAACGTGCAGGGCATCTCGTCGCAACTGTAAAGGGGCCGCAGGGCAAGAAACTATTCCTTATTGGTCACCTCGACACGGTATTTGAACTCGACATGGCTTTCGCGCCCTATACAAAGCTGAATGACTCAACTGCCACCGGACAGGGTGTTAATGATATGAAAGGCGGCAACGTGGTAATGATTGGCGCTTTGAAGGCCCTTGGAGCGCTTGGCCTACTTAAGAACACACATATAATAGCTTATTTCACTGGTGATGAGGAAAGCTCAGGTGTTCCGCATCAGGTTGCGAGGCAGGATTTTATTGACCGTGCAAAGACAACCGATATTGCATTAGGCTTTGAGGGTGCTGCAGGTTTAAATACCGTTGCTGTAGCACGGAGGGGCATTGGGGGCTGGAAGCTGAATGTCGAAGCTAAAACCGGGCACTCGGCGGGTGTTTTTAGTGAAGGCGCCGGATATGGCGCAATCTATGAAGCGGCACGTGTTATTAACGAATTCCGTACTCAGCTAGCCAACGAGAAATACCTGACATTTAATGCTGGTTTAATGAGCGGTGGTTCTGAGATAAAGATTGACCCCTCAGCGGCGAAAGTAGAGGCGATTGGCAAAACAAACATTATTTCGCCGGCAGCATATGTAGCAGGCGACCTTCGTTTTATCTCAGAGGCTCAACGGGATAAGGCTAGAGAAAAGATGCGCACGATTGTCAGCCAAAGCCTCAACGGAACCAAATCCAGTATTTCATTTTCTGATGGCCTGCCCGCTATGGAACCCACAGAAGGTAACTACCGGCTTGTGAATTTCCTGGATGGCGTTAGCAGGGATATGGGCATTGGCGCGACGAAAGCAGGCGATCCTGGCTCCCGAGGTGCGGGAGATATTTCTGACATTGCCAAGTATGTGGACTCACTAGATGGAATGGGAGCATCAGGAGGCGGCGCTCATAAACCGGGAGAAACAATAAATCTGAAAGAGTTTCCTTACCTGATCCAACGTGCTGCTATTATGATCTACCGACTTACACGTGAAAACGCCGTAGTGAAATAGGAATCTGGCACTATCCATCCAACCAACCTGCCTACCGGCCGGCAGGCAACCAACATCCAATCTGCCTACCTGCCGGCGGGCGACCAACTAATTTAACAAAACAGCAGGATTTTGGTATTTTTGAACTTATGATTAACATTCAAACCTTTGTCTGCAATCCATACCAGGAAAATACGTATCTGTTATATGACGAAACGCTGGAATGTGCCATCATTGATCCCGGAATGTATGACGGCGACGAGCAAAATGAAGTTTTGAAGTTCATAGCTGAAAAAAAGTTAAAACCAGTACTGCTTCTTAACACACATTGCCATATTGATCATGTGTTAGGCAATAAATTTATTTACGATACTTATGGTCTACTTCCACAGTTTCACGAGGGCGAACAGGCGGTTTTAAATGCAGTGGTTTCGTATGCCCCGCAAATGGGAATCCGATATGAAGTTTCTCCTATCCCTGAAAAGTATTTACCTGAAGCCGGCACAGTAAAGTTTGGTAATAGCACACTTGATCTGATATTTAGCCCCGGCCACTCGCCCGCGCATCTCTGCTTTCACAACAAAGAGTTTAAATTTCTAATAGGCGGGGACGTTTTGTTCTATCAAAGTATAGGGCGCACGGATCTGCCAGGAGGTAACCACAATCAGCTGATCACTAATATTCGCGAAAAGATTTTTACTTTGGCGGATGATTGCAGGGTTTTTTCAGGACATGGCCAATCTACTACGATTGGCTATGAAAAACAGTTTAATCCCTTTTTAACCTGATTTGTTTATCCCGGTTCGTCATTATCCAATGAAGAAACTCTTACACTAATTGAGTCAATCGTTACCAGTTGCCAGTTACCAGGCCAAACGTTTAGGCCATGTTGACTGGCAAGCCGATGGCTATGGGCTGATAGCGGGCAACTGGTAACTGAATAGTATCTTAGCTTCCTCTATGAACACCTCTTACTACATAGCTAAGCGATACCTTTTTTCTAAAAAATCGGTTAACGCAATAAACTTCATTTCTGGCATTTCTATTCTGGGTGTTTTTGTAGGAAGTGCAGCGCTGATTATCATTCTTTCTGTGTTTAATGGTTTTGAAAATATTGTGCTGTCGATGTATAACACCTTTAGCCCTGAACTTAGGATTGAGGCAGCGGAAGGCAAGGCATTTGAACCTATGGACTCACGATTCCTCAAATTGAAGAATGATGACCGCATTGCAAACTATACCGAAGTTTTGCAGGAAAAAGCACTTATAAGATATGGTAAAAGCCAGTCCATTGCTCTGGTAAAGGGAGTAAGCGGCGATTATACCAAAGGAAAAGTCAGTATTGATTCTGCCATTTCCAGCGGCAGTTTTACATTGAGAGATCAGGGCGAAGGTTTCGCGGTAATCGGATCTGCTATTCAAAACTATCTGTCGGTGAATCTGAATGATGAGTTTAGGAATCTTGATATTTATTCGCCCCGCAAAGGTGCAGCGAGTTCTTTAAACCCCGCCGACGAGTTTAATATCATGTCTATCCATCCCGCCGGTGTGTTTTCTGTTCAGCAGGAATTTGATAATATGATGCTCGTACCTATTGACTTTGCCCGTCGTTTATTGGGAGAGGAAAGTAAGGTCTCTTTGATAGAAATAAATACAAAAGAAGATATTTATGTAGAAGATTTTCAAAAAGAAATCTCCGAAAATCTTGGTAAAAACTTTGTCGTAAAAAACCGGAGCCAGCAAAACCAGCTGCTGTACAAGATTCTGAATTCAGAAAAGTGGGCTATATTTCTGATCCTGACCTTCGTACTTATTATAGCTATTTTTAATATCATAGGCTCCTTAACAATGCTGGTTATCGATAAAACCAAAGACATTGCTATACTTAGCAGTCTTGGAGCAAACAACAGTCTCATCCGCGGGATTTTTTTTATCGAGGGTATGATGATCTCAATGGTTGGCTGCCTTTTTGGAATGATTGCCGGTTTATTATTCTGCCTGTTCCAGCAATATTTTGGTTTTATCAAAATGTCAGGTGCCAGCTTCCTTGTCGAGTCTTATCCGGTGGTCTTAAAAGGGACGGACTTTATACTTGTTTTAGGAACTGTGTTGACAGTATCACTCGTTGCTTCGGCGATTTCTTCAAGGCTAAGTGTTAAGAATACGGGGAGTTTGAGGGAGGAGTTGTGATTGATCCAAGCCCGCCCGCGGGGCACACTGTGCGCTTAAAACAAGACACACTTTACAATTTAATAATAAGCGCCCTTAACCAGGTAATTCCTAACGTAATCATCAACCCCCTCCTCCAAAGTGTGAAAATGTTTGGAGTACCCTATTAATTTCAATTTATCCATGGTTGCCTCTGTGAAATACTGATATTTTTGGCGAATATCTTCCGGGGTTGGAACAAACGAAATATTAACCGGTTCCCCAAGGGCTTTAAATGTGTTTGTGGCGAGATCATGGAAAGTCCGCGCTGTTCCTGATCCAAGATTGTATATACCCGAATCCTTACGGTGATGCATAAAGAAATATAAAACATCTACAACGTCCTTTACATATACGAAATCGCGCATTTGCTCACCATCTTTAAAATCAGAATTGTGGGATTTAAAAAGGTTCATTTGCCCTGTTTTCCTGATCTGATTAAAGGTGTGGAAAATAACAGAGGCCATACGTCCCTTATGATATTCATTCGGTCCGTAGACATTGAAAAATTTTAAGCCCGCCCAGAAATATGGTTTCCTTTCCCGGTTGATTGCCCATTTGTCGAAATCATTCTTGGAATCCCCGTAAGGATTTAAAGGTGTCAGTTCAGGAATTTTAGATTCATCGTCATCATAACCATGTTCACCCAGACCATAGGTTGCTGCAGAGGAAGCATATACCAGCGGAAGGCCAAACTCCACACAAATATTCCAAATATCTTTAGTGTATTCCAGGTTCAAACGGTTGAAAATATTTACATCCGATTCCGTTGTATCTGTACGCGCACCAATATGGAAGACAAATTGTACAAGAAGCTGATTTTCCTTAAGCCAGGCGGGGAAAATATCTCTATCTATCTGTTTCGAAAAGCGTTTTTCTTCAAAGTTTCTGTTTTTGTCCACGTCAAGGAAATTGTCTACCAAAACAAGGTCATAATATCCCTCATCATTTAGTTTTTGAATCAGGCAACTTCCTATAAATCCTGCTGCACCCGTAATAATGATCATTGTGATGTATTATAAAAATAAGTTCTGATTTGTTTTAGGGATAATGCCCTTTTTCAATGCCTCTTCAAAAAAGATGTTCACAGCTCTACGGCCTTCATCTCCCAGATCGACAGAATATTTATTAACGTATAGTTCGATGTGTTTATACATTACCTCTGTACTCATTTCCTGTGCGTGTGAACGTATAAAATTGAGACCCGACAACGGATTTTTAATCGCGAACTGTACACTGCGTTTTATGATGCGGTTAACTTTTTGTTTGATCTCCTCAGGAAGCTTACGCCTGATCATAATGCCGCCGAGCGGAATTGGAGAAGCAGTTAACTTTTCCCAATATTCTCCCAAATCAACAACTTTTAAAAGGCCTTTATCTTCATAGGTAAAACGGTTCTCATGGATTATTACCCCTAGATCGATGCGGTTGTTCAGCAGAGCAGGTTCAATGTCTGAGAATTTTAATTCAATCTTATTCCCTGCCTCAGGAAATGCAAGGCTCAGGAGGAAATTTGCTGTAGTATATTTGCCAGGGATTCCTAATCTAAGGCCTTTTATACGAGAGGCAAGGCTCTCAATGCCTTCCTGAAGATATTCAGGGTTATTACAAATCAACAGCGGGCCAACACCGAAGCCAAGCGCGCTTCCTGAGTCAAGCAACACGTAATTATCAGTAAGATATGCGTATGCATGATAACTCAGCTTTGTTATGTCTAGCTCAGCACTAAAGGCTTTTTGATTCAGCGTTTCCACATCTTCATAAGTCACTTCAAAGCTTAAACCTTCGGTATCTATTTTCTGATGGATCATGGCATCGAAAATAAAAGTGTCGTTTGGACAGGGTGAGAATCCAAGGGTCAGTTTCATCCTTTAAGCAGATTAATCATGACATCGTTGAGCTTATTTACTGCAAGCCCAATATCCCATTTTTCGCGATTGCGCCGCTCCACGAAATTCGAAATTGCACGAATCTGTATGCAATGAACACCCGATTGATTACAGGCGTAAAAAAACGCAGCACCCTCCATACTTTCTATCTGAGGATTAAACCGAGCAATAGCCCTGGCGATAGACAGTTCATGACCGTGTACTTTATTTACAGTGATGGCGCACACTTCTTTTAGTTCTGGTAGCGCAAAATCAGGTTTCGGATTGTGTGTGTGCGTTGCGGATCCCAAATTAAGATTATCGGGCGAGAGGAATTCTTCACCATCTTCCGCACCCAGCTCGGCGAATGTGTCCTCTTTAACTAAACATACATCTCCAAGACTCAGATCGAAATTGAAAGTTCCTGCAATTCCGAGATTTATTGCAAGATCATACTGATTTTCTGCCAGATGCCTTCCCAAAGAAAATGCAGTAGGTACCATACCTGCACCCGTGATAAGAACCTTCACGAGATGTTTGCCAATAAGTTTTCCTTCCGAATTTGTATTCAATTGGAGTGCCGACAGTAAAGGTTGCACTTCGGGAAGGGTAGCAGCTACGAACAATAGTTTCATTAAGCGAAGTTAAGTAAATGGATGTTTCATACAATGCATCTCCGACCAACATCCTGTGAATTCTACAATCCTATAAATCTTAATTCAGACAATCGATTCTCAATCCACTTATCCTTGACTAGCTCCTCCCAGCATCTTAATCAAATTAAGTATATTTGAATTTTAAAATATTCAACATGATTTATATTACCCGGCGGGAGAGATTTAACGCGGCCCACAAGTTATTCCGTGAAGACTGGAGTGATGAGAAAAATTTAGAAATCTTCGGAAAATGTTCCAATCCAAACTGGCATGGGCATAATTATGAACTGTATGTTACCGTTAAAGGTGAAATTAATCCTGAAACTGGTTTTGTTGTGGACCTTAAAGAACTAAAGGCTATTATAACGACCTATGTTACAAATGAACTGGACCACAAGAATATTAACCTTGATGTAAGTTTCATGAAAGGAAAGTTGGCGTCGACAGAAATACTGGCGGTTACGATATTCGAGAGACTGAAACCATATATCGAAGAACAGGGAGCCCAGCTGCATAGCGTAAGGTTGTTTGAGACCGAAAATAATTCTGTAGAATACTTTGGATAATAGTATAGCACATGGATCAAAATCAAGATTTCAACTCAGATCAGATTGAAGGATACGTAAAGATCGACCGGTATGATCAGTCCAGGATCGACCGCATCGCAGCCCATTATGAAGCTATTTTAGCTGATCTGGGAGAAGATCCATCCCGTGAAGGATTATTAAAGACACCTGAACGAGTTGCAAAAGCGCTACAGTTTTTAACTCATGGTTATGATTCGAAGCCGGAAGAGATACTTCGTTCGGCGATGTTTAGAGAAGATTATAGCCAGATGGTAGTGGTCAAAGATATTGAAGTGTTTTCCATGTGTGAACACCATATGCTTCCTTTTTTCGGTAAGGCGCACATCGCCTACATACCAAACGGACATATTGTTGGCCTAAGCAAACTGCCGCGGGTTGTTGATTCGTTTGCTCGTCGTTTACAAGTTCAGGAACGCCTGACTAATGAGATCAGGGATTGTATCCAGAATACACTGAAGCCTGCAGGTGTTGCAGTTGTCATCGAATGTAAACACCTTTGTATGTCCATGCGTGGTGTACAGAAGCAAAATTCCGTTACTACAACATCTGCTTTCACAGGTGAGTTTGCTAAGGAAACCACCCGCAGTGAGTTCCTTAAGCTAATTGCATCTAATTTAAGCTAATCAATAATTAATAACAGATGAAATCATATTTGTTTCCGGGACAGGGTGCTCAATTTGTCGGAATGGGGAAAGATCTATACGATCACTCAGAAAAAGCAAGGAATTTGTTTGAAAAGGCTAATGAAATTTTGGGATTTCGTATCACAGATATAATGTTCAGTGGAACGGATGAGGATCTTAAACAAACGAGGGTTACACAGCCGGCCATTTTTCTTCATTCCGTAATTCTTGCTCAGGAGCTGGCGAACGATTTTCAACCTGATATGGTTGCAGGTCATTCTCTTGGCGAGTTCTCCGCTCTTGTGTCTGCAGATGCAATAAGTTTTGAGGACGGCTTGCGTCTAGTAAGCGCACGGGCGAACGCGATGCAAAAAGCATGTGAAATAAGGCCTTCCACAATGGCGGCGATATTGGGCCTGGACGATTTTACAGTCGAGGACATTTGCCAGCGTATAAGTGAAATTGTAGTTCCTGCAAATTACAACTGCCCTGGTCAGCTTGTGATTTCAGGAACAATCGAAGGAATTGACAAGGCATGTGAATTGTTGATTGCAGCGGGTGCAAAACGAGCCTTGAAATTAAATGTAGGCGGTGCGTTTCATTCGCCGTTAATGGAGTCGGCCCGTGTAGAGCTTCAGGCTGCTATTGAGGCAACCGAAATAAAGGAACCTATTTGTCCGATCTATCAAAATATTGACGCCAAACCTTATAAAGATGTTGCGAGTATAAAACACAACCTAACAGCACAATTAACGGGGGCAGTACGCTGGACACAGATTGTCGAAAAGATGCTTGAGCATGGCGCTACATCCTTTACAGAAGTCGGACCAGGGAATGTATTGCAGGGGCTCGTAAAAAAAGTTAACCGAACGGTTGAAACCAGCAGTGCTTCCTTGAATTAGACCTGGATTTTTTAGTTTAAGGCACAGTAATTGTGCCTTTTTTGGCTGTTATGATATCAAATTAATTTACTTTCTTTGAGCGGAAATTTTAAAATCAGGTTACTCTTGTTGATGTTGGCCATTGGCTTCGCATTCACTGCATTAACTATAGATTTCACGATAAACCGCCTTGAAGTTCTCCAACTCGACGCAAAAAAGATCGAACGTCGTCTGCACAGAAAAGAACTATTCATTAAAGATTTCATAAATGATAAAGCAATTCTTGATTCGCTCAGGAATATTTCCACCAACGAATCATGGGCTCAATATGTAATTACAGATTTAAATGATAAGAAGAATATTTATGTTCAAACCTTTGAAAGCGGTCGCTTAAAGTTTTGGAGCGGTATAAAAATTGTTCTTGAATCCGATACCGCCCTAAAAGACGGAAGTACCTTTATTCCCTGGGATAATGGATATTATGAGGCAATTAAAAAATCCTCTGGCAAATTCTCTGTTGTATGTTTTATACCGGTAATGAACCGTTATCCCTATCAAAACAACTATCTCCAAAATGATTTTCATGAGGAGCTTATTTCTTCAAATAACCTGGATATAGCGGTTCAAAGTGACCCCAACGTTATCAATATCCGGAATATCGAAGGGAAATACCTTTTTTCAGTTAAGTTCAGGCCGGACGTTAAAACTACATTCTACACATCTTTCGAATTATGGATGTGGTTGATAGCAATGCTATTTTCGTTTGTTTTCTTAACACATTGGGCTGTATCTATTGCCAACAATGGCCATGTTCGAACAGCGATTCTATTAGTCATCGGATGTACAATCGCATTTCGACTTTTGGACCTGGAATTTAGATGGTTTGCCAATAACTTCGATATAGAATTATTCAATCCGCGGCATTACGCTTCTAATTATTTTTTCCCATCCATCGGCGAATTCCTTTTTAATGTATTAGCGATTACCTGGATACTGGCATTTATACATTCTTACCGGTTCCAGATCCTGGATATAGCGACGCCTTTTAACAAAATAATAAACTGTATTATATTTCTGATTATTGGTCTTTTTATATGTTGGACGGCCCTTATGACAAATGCGCTATTCTACGGCCTGGTTACTAATTCCAATATTGGTTTCGATGTTACCAATATCTTGAATTCAAACTGGCTTAGTTGGCTAAGCATTGTTATTTTCTGCTTTGCAATTTTGAATCTGTACCTCATTATTGATTCAGCGCTTGCTATCTCAAATTCCCTTCTGTTAAATAATAAAGAGCGGATTTTGTTGTTTATGTTCAGCTTATTCCTGGTGTTTCTATACCGTGTATTCTTTTCAGATTTTAACATCTTCTTCATACTTTTTGCTCTGATCCTTCTGGTATCAGGCTGGTCTTTCTATAGATATTATCAAAAGTTTAATCTGGGCACTTTTATATTTTGTCTGCTGATATTTGCAGTTATAGGATCGATAAAGCTTTCTCGTTTTCAATTTTTGAAAGAAAGGGAAAGCCGAAAGTTGCTGGCTGCCAGATTAGAATCTGCCGGGGATGCAAACGCTGTATTGGAATTTTTCAATGTAGAAAAACAGATTCTTAATGATAAGTTTGTAATAGACTATTTCAAGAATCCGCTGGCCAGCCATGATGCATTGAATAATCGCCTGGTTAAATTATATATGGCAGGTTATTTATCCAGGTATGAATTTGAGGCATATGAATATGATGAAAGGGGTATATTTTATAAAGGTGACGGAGGTATTGCCTTAAGCAGCTTTAAAAATCTCGTTCTCAAAGGCTCTGTTAAAGTATCTGATTATTTTTACCGCAAGAATAACACTTTCGGCTTCCAGCACTATTTTGCCTTATTACCTGTCAGGGACAGTACCAATGTGCTTGGAACACTCGTGGTGCAGCTAACTTCCAATCGAATTGATCAAATGGGGGCATTTCCTGAGCTACTGGTTAATGGCAGGATCCAGGAAGATGTGCAGCTCAAAGACTATTCTTATGCATATTACAATGATGGCCTCCTTTTAAACCAGCATGGCAGATATGTATACAACTTGCGAAATACCCATTTCAGGGCCATCAACAAAGACTTTGTTTTCGTTAATAATACAGAAGATGGCAGGAAGTATAATCATTTGGTATATCAGCCTAACCCACGAAAGGTCATTGTTATAAGTAAAGAGGTAAATAATCTGGTTAACCAGCTCGCATCGGCATCATTCATTTTTTTAGTTTTATTGATTTTTGCAATTCTGGTCTATGTCCTCCACTGGCTCTGGTACAGCGTCCAGAATTATGACATCCGCTTTCGGAATTTTCGCTGGAATTATCTCATTTCGACGAACCGTGTTCTCTATAAAACCCGGATTCAGGTCTCTATGGTGGCTGCTGTAGTTATCACACTGTTAATTACAGGCATTATCACCTATTACAATATAAGCCAGCAATATCGGGAACAGCAAGACGAAACAGTTCTTGACAAGATCGGCAAGATTTCTTCCGGGTTTAATAAGCAGCTCATCAATAATGATATTTTGGCAGAAAATGAACAGGCAAATTTAGCCTTCAATACCTATGCAGACGTTAATGGGGCAGATTTAAACCTTTTTGATCTTCAGGGCAAGCTTATCCATTCAACCCAGCCTAAGATCTATGAAAATGGGTTGATTGCAAGAAGGATGAACTCTTTGTCTTATTTATATCTAAATCGCTTACAAAAATCAGAGTATATCAATACGGAGCGCATCGGCGACCTTTCCTTCCTTGCTGCATATGTCCCTTTGAAAAATAGTAAAAATGAGCCTATAGCCTATCTTGGCCTGCCTTACTTCGCAAATGAAAAAGATTACGAAGATCGGATCGGTTTGTTCCTTAACGCACTCATAAATATTTACGCATTGGTATTTGTTGCCATTGGCTTCTTTGCTGTGTTCGTTGCAAATCGGATCACCAGCCCGCTGACTATGGTTCAGAAAAGCTTAAGCGAAACCAAGATTGGCAGGAAGAACGAACCAATTCTATGGAAACGAAATGATGAGATAGGTAGCCTAATAAAGGAATACAATACCATGATTGCTGCACTTGAGGAGAGTGCGTCAAAGCTTGCAAGATCTGAGCGCGAAACGGCCTGGAGGGAAATGGCAAAGCAGGTTGCCCACGAAATAAAAAACCCATTAACTCCCCTAAAGCTTGGGGTTCAGCTCCTTGATAAATCCTGGAAAGAAAAAGATCCTAAGTTTGATGCAAAGTTCGAAAAATTCAGCAGATCCTTTATCGAGCAAATTGATAGTCTTTCGCATATAGCGTCCGAGTTTTCAAACTTTGCCAAGATGCCTGAGATTATTCTCCAAAACGTTGAGCTCAAAGGAGTAATTCTTCAATCTATCGACCTTCACCAGCAGGCAGAACATACTACTATAACTTTTGAAGATAAGTGTGAACGTGAAGTTTTTGTTAAAGCCGGCAAAGACCAGCTGCTGAGATGCTTCAATAATATTATCAAGAATGCAGTTGAGGCTCGTAACCAGGATATTCCAAGCCGTATTGAGATAGTTATGTATTGCAAGGAAGTCAATGTACTTGTTGAGATTCACGACAATGGATCCGGCATTCCGGAGGCCCTGGGACAAAGTATTTTTACCCCCAATTTCACGACCAAGAGTTCGGGTACAGGGCTTGGTCTTGCCTTTGTTAAACAGTCTATCGAAAACATTGACGGCGTGGTAAGTTTCAATACCATTCCTGGTCAGGGAACGACCTTCTTTATCCGGATTCCAATGGTAAGTCCTACAGTTTCATCTTAACCCTAAGGTTCTCAATCCACAAAAATCCGGGAAGGTTTTAATTTAGCCGTTTTAATGCAATTCCCTGGTGGCCATTGGAATGGGACAGCTGATCTTCCAGCGCAATCTTTTTCGCAGTCGTCAATGCTTGTGCCACCACCTGATCCATATTATAATACTTATAGCTGGCAAGCCGCCCTACGAAATAGGTGTTCTTAATACCTGAGGCCAGAGCACTATACTTTTCATAAAGCTCTGTATTTGAAGGTTTTGGAATAGGATAATAAGGATCTCCCTCAGCTTTGGGAAACTCATATACCAGGGATGTTTTGGAATGCTGCTGACCGGTAACATATTTAAATTCTGTGATTCGTGTGAATGCATAATCATTAGGATAGTTTATTGTTCCGGTTTGCTGGAACACTTCCTTATCGTGCGTTTCGAACTTAAATTCGAGAGATCGGTAGGGTAATTTACCATATCTGTAATCAAAGTATTCATCAATTGGGCCTGTAAATACCAGCTTTTTATAAGAAATTTCATTCATGATCTCTTTGTAGTCCGTATTTAACATGATTTTAATATTCGGGTTATTCAGCATTCGCTCAAACATTTTTGTATAACCATGAAGCGGCATAGCCTGATACGTGTCAGTAAAATATCGATCATCCTTATTCGTCCGGGTAGGTACTCGGGCAGCAACGGAAGCATTCAGAGCGGATGGGTCCATACCCCACTGCTTTATGGTATAGCCCTTAAAAAACTTCTCATAAAGTTCACGGCCGATTTTGTTTACTACTACGTCTTCGGATGTCCGAATCTCCTTAACGGGCTCGGCTTTCGAAGCAAAAAAATCATCGAGCGCTGAACTGTTAAGGTTAAGACCATACATTTTATTCACAGTATTGAGGTTAACCGGCAGCTGGAAATACTGCCCGTCAACACTGGCAAGTACCCTGTGCTGATAATTACGCCAGTCTGTGAATTGCGATAAATAGCTAAAAACGTCCGCACTGTTCGTGTGAAATATATGCGGCCCATATTTATGTACCAAAATACCAGCTTCATCATAATGATCATAGGCATTTCCACCAATATGGTTACGTTTGTCAATTAGTAAAACTTTTTTGCCAGCCTGGCTGGCCAGCCTTTCGGCAATAACACTTCCGGCGAAACCCGCCCCAACAACAAGAAAATCAAACATAAGCAGATTCTGAAAAGGATTTTAATTTTTGATCCCAATAATTGTTTATTAGGCTAAGCATACTTAAAGTTGTTTTGTCCCAGGAGATTGTTGACAAAAAGCAGTCGACGTCCAGTAGCCAGACACTCTTATTATACTCGTCACGGCTTAGTTCCATATCCGCTGCTTCAATAAACTCCTCAACAGTAGAGCAAATCGAAACAAGCTTTTCCGTGCCATAAGGGTCCACTACATCCCGTATAGGTGTGGAAATCACGGGCACCCCAGCGGCCAGGTACTCAGGTGTTTTTGTCGGGCTGATAAAGCGAGTCGATTCGTTAAGCAGGAATGGGATAAGCGCAATGTCCCAGCCACTCAGGTAGGCTGGTAGCTCATCATAAGTCTTGGATCCGAGATAATGGATGTTTGACGCCTGAGGTAAGATGGACGGATCAATTTTAACCACAGGACCAATCAGTATGATCTGCCATGAAGAACGTCTTTCCGCCATTTCACGAATCAATTCGATATCAAACCGCTCATCAATAACTCCGAAAAAGCCGATTTTGATACCTTCGATTAATTCCTGATCTTGCGGCATTTCAGCAATGTTTCTCGCAGCCCCAAAATGCGCTTTATCAATGCTGCTTGGAAACGGAAATGCTAAGGAGTGAAATTTCCTTTTTTCTTCGAAGAGAGATTGCCCGCCGGTAAAAACCAGATCGGCTTTTGTAAATAATTCTGCTTCCAGTTCTTTAAGTATCGGGGGTGCAAATTTGAATGCGGAGAGTTCATCCATACAATCGTATACAACCATACCCGGGGAGAAACTGCGTGAGAACTCCAGTGCCATCGGGGTGTAATACCAAAACAAAAGCTCTTCATTATGTTTTCTTCCGACAAAGTCTGAGAGCAGCAATTCAAGCTGAACGTTCTCCTCCGCTTTCGAAAGGCCAGAGCTTAACTGCGGTTTGATTATAGTCAATGAATCTGAGATATCGTGATGATGGTAATTAGGTTCTCCTTCATTATCAAAAACAGGTTCCTCAATGTATGTGACTTTCATATCCCCGGAAATTCGTGTCATGAGGTGCTGTGGACGCTGATACACAAAATCCCAACGCAAGTGGGAAAAACAAATGAGATGTTGGGGTTTAGTTTTCATAGTTCTGTCAGCCTGAAATGTCGGTGCATTCACGTGAAGCTTCACTAATGATACTTAAGTACAGGGTTTTTTGTTTGACCTGTTCGGAAATCAGGTATTTGCTCACTTTGGGAGCGTATTTTTCCGGGTGGTGGATGATATCTCCATCTATGACTGCAGGTGCAATAAGGTTTCGGTAACAAGTATTGCTTGTTCTGCAATATTAATGGGGCACCGGCATCAAATGAGAAACCTTTTCTACGAGCACATCAATATTAAGACAGTTCTGTTTTTTTCCATATCGCCCTTTCTTTTAGCTTGATTCACAGAATAAAGTTACACTGCTTTAAGCCAAATGTCAAGAGTAATAGCACCTGTTTTTCAGGTGATAATACATGTAATTATACCTGGGTGTACCGTATTAATTCTGCTTATATGCCAATGTAAATATCACAAGTTGTCAAACAATACCAATTATTCCTATGTTCTAATTTAACCTGCCTGGAAGGCAGGCAACCAAAAATATGGCAGACAATAAAAATGTTCAGGATGGCCGCGATAGGGCTCAGATTGACGGAAATTCGGAATATGAATTAGATTACGTGGCACAAAAGCTTAATGTAAGCCGCGAGAAAGTTAAGGAAGCTATTGCTTCAGTTGGAAATAACCGGGAACAGATTGAGGCCTTTTTAAAAAAATCCTGATTTATTTTCAGGATTTCCGAGAGCTCAAAAATAATATATCAACGAGATTGTATTTAACGCAAACAATCTAGTTTAAATACTCCTTTTGCTCGTTAGTAAAACTTTTCGGAATTCGTATAGGTAAACATTCTATACCTAAACGGTTATTAATGAAAAGTTTTAGCCTGCAACAAAAATGAAAAGCAATTAGCAGTTGAATACTGAGCTAATGGTAGATTCCAACTTAAATCTGGAAACCTGGGGCGGGCTCGAGTGCACCATAAATAGGGTCGGCGACTCCTACCTTGATCAGATGGAATACTCTGGCCATTACGACCGCCCGGCCGATCTGCATTCGTTTGCTGAACTCGGGATAAGTAAGATCCGTTACCCGGTGCTTTGGGAAAAGCATCAGCCTTTTAAACACTCCAATATTGACTGGCGACCTACCTCAAATCAATTGAATGAACTATTAAATCGCGATATAGAACCTATTGCAGGCCTTGTTCATCATGGGAGTGGCCCAGCCTATGTGAATTTCTTTGATGAGTCTTTTACCCGCGGGCTAGCAGCTTATGCATCGTCCGTGGCTGAACGCTTCCCATTCCTGAAATATTATACACCTGTGAACGAGCCTTTAACTACGGCCAGGTTCTGCGGATTATATGGATTATGGTACCCGCACTGTACTGACGACGTTAGTTTTCTAAAGATACTCATGAGCGAGTGTAAGGGTACCGTTCTTGCGATGCAGGCTATACGAAAAGTAAATAAGGAGGCGAAATTTATTTATACCGAAGATCTTGGGAAAACTCACAGCACTTCTTTATTAAAATACCAGGCCGATTTTGAAAACCACCGGCGGTGGCTGGGATCCGATTTGCTGTGCGGGCGAGTCGATTCATACCATCCTTTATATAAATACCTTAAGAAATATGGTGTTACCGATAATGAGCTTCAGTTCTTTATAAATAATTCTTGCCCGCCTGATATTCTTGGTCTCAACTACTATGTCACCTCCGAAAGGTACCTGGATCATCGAACGGCCCGGTTCCCTTCAAATAATATCGGTAGTAATAATAAACATCGTTATGCCGATGTGGAAGTAGTCCGCGTGGGTAATGTTGAAGCGACAGGTGCTGCCGGGTTATTAAAAGGGGCATGGGAAAGATATCGCTTGCCCCTTGCAATTACGGAAGCACATTTACACTGTAGCCGTGAGGATCAGTTGCGGTGGCTTTCAGCACTCTGGATCACTGCGAAAAAATTAAGAACTGAAGGAGTAGATATACGGGCAGTTACCTTTTGGGCCCTGCTTGGCTCATTCGGCTGGAATAAACTCCTGGTAAAGCCAAAAGGCGACTATGAGTCCGGCATCTATGATATACGCAGTTCCTCACCCCGGCCTACGGTACTGTCGAAATTGGTTCGCGCTTTCAGCAAAGGGGAAGACTATAAACATCCGGTTCTGTACGACAAAGGCTGGTGGGAAATGGATAACAGGGTATTGTATAATAAACAAACAAGTTTGAAAAGCGTGCAGAGCATATATCGGTCGAGGCCCCTGATGATCATTGGTAAAACCGGTACGTTGGGCTTTGCTTTTGGCCAAACGTGTATTCAGCGCAATATTCATCATCATCTTTTAGACCGGCAGGTTGCCGACATTACCAGCGCGGAACAGATTGAATTCATTATCAGGCAATACAAGCCATGGGCCGTAATCAATGCCGCGGGATATGTACGTGTAGAAGACGCGGAAAGTGATCCGGAAAGCTGTTATAAGTCGAACACCGCTGGCCCGGCCATCATTGCAGAGCTTTGCCTGAAGTACGCCGTGAAGCTTGTCATTTTCTCCTCGGATCTTGTTTTCGATGGTTCAAGAGAAGGGCGGTACTTGGAGAAAGACCCTGTAAATCCCTTAAATGTTTATGGAGCCAGTAAGGCCAGGGCAGAATACGCGGTGTTACGCATAAATCCAGACGCCCTCATTATCCGCACATCCGCTTTTTTCGGGCCCTGGGACGACTATAATTTTGTCGCAGGGGTTTTGAAAGCCTTGAAAGAAGGCCGGGAATTTAATGCAGAAATTGATGTGTTGGTTTCTCCAACCTATGTTCCTGATCTTGCCGAAAACACTCTTAATTTGCTGTTGGATGATGAGAGCGGTATCTGGCATTTATCAAATGATGGTGCCACAAGCTGGGCAAATCTTGCCCTTGAAGTCGCTCAACGCGCCAAACTGAATCACAAACTTATCAGAGCTGTATCTCTTAATGAGATGAATTACAAAGCCCGGCGTCCAAAAAATTCTGCTCTGGAAAGCGGGAAGGGTATTTTGCTGCCGTCACTTGAAAATGCCTTCGACAGGTATTTTAATTCCAAAGTCTATTCCGGAAAATAAATTTCTATCCGGGCTTAATTTATAAATATAAAAAAAGTCCAATCCAGATTTGGATTGGACTCGATGTAGATTTTGCCCCGACATGTTCTTCATAGTTTTGTAGGTTTTCAAAAGAAATCCACACTACCTGCAATCGGAGCTTTGAGGCGGATGGAATATTTCTGATAGCTGATTTGTTACATAATATAGCAATTGACAATATTGCACAAGCTCCGTAAAATGGATCTGATAATGCCAATTGCTATTTACAAAGCAACAGTTCTAAAGGCCAGATGTTCTACAGATAAATACCCGTTTTGATCGGGATTTATACGGTTTACGAAAAGTGTTGGGTGCACCGGAATCATACTATACTGTATTTCAGCTTTCACACTGGATAAATACTTGAATTTGCACTAAGGAAATCCAAACTCCTCCTTTGTTGTTTTCAATTAGAAGCATTAATTACTCAAAATCACAAGACATGATACCTGACAAGAGAAAATCTCGCCTATCCATGAAACAAATGGAGAGGCAATGAAAGATTCCATGACAGAATCGACTAAGAATAACGACAACGAGTTAATCTCAAACGCGGAGGATTTTACAGATGAAAATGGTGAACTGGATGCGGAGGAGTTTAAAAAGTCATATCAAAACTTAGGGGACAGTTGACAGCGGACAGTTGCCGATGGCTGATTGGAGATTGGTAGATCTGACAGGATTTTTCTGCTGGCTTGGCGAATTTGGAAAGAATTCAAAAGAAACCAAACTAAATCGTCTTTGTAGTGGTTACTAAATTGATCGTGTATTCCCCCAAAAAATATCTTATGAAAAGCAACTATACTTATACCCGCCCGCTAATGAAAATGTCGTCTGAAATGATGTCTTCCAGGCCTAAGCATGAAACACCCGGGCCAGCATCAGTTATAGCTAAAACTATATCTTTGGATAAGGGCTCCCGCGAAAATAAAGGTTATAAGAAGTAGGTTTCCCTACAGGCACGCAACCAACCATCCTGTCGGTAGGCAGACAACTACTTATAATATCCCGTCCTAAAATTCAATTGATAACTCGCTTCTTCCAGGGCCGGCTGCCATTGGCGTATCAGCTCTTTGTAGGCAGTTCCCACAGGCCGGATATTTCTGTCAAGGTCATATAAGCCCAAAGCATTTACGTTTCCTGCGTCATTTCTAAGAGCCGAATCCCAGTCCACCTGATCGGTGAGGCTATACCAGGTAAAGCCATAGATCGGTATACCATCCCTTTTCAACCTGCGTACATTTGCCCACTGAGTTTGGAGCCATCGTACTGAATGAGGTTCGGCAATATTCGTTTCCGTATGCATTACAGGCAATTTATAACGACTAAAATATTGGTGCGTGATCACGTAATACCCGAATATTTCACCAGCGGCAGAGGTGTGGCCGTCTTCGTGCACCATGTGTTCATTGGTTACGTAATAATCGTTTCCCATGATGCAGCGGCCTTTGTTTACATTGTTAGCAAACCAGTGATATTCTTCTTTTGTTAAGCCATTCTCAAGCAGATATTCATACATCACCACACTGATGGGGTAGCCATAACTCAGGTCAAGTGATAGGAAGCGCTTTTGGTTCAGGAACGATGCCCGCGTATCACAGTCCGGTGTTTCAGGGTGGAAGTATTCAGAAGATTCGCTCTGTATAAAAATAGCATTAGGCTGTACACCAAGGATGGCCTGCATTGCTAAAACGTTCGCTTTGCACAAATGCTTCAAAGCGGTGATAAATGATCGTTCGTCAGATTTTTTCTCATTCCACCAGCCATACTCAGCTGAAAATGCGGCTGCTATAAAGATTTCGTTTACCGGAGTATAAAATTGGATATACGGATAGCGCGCGGCAAATGCTCTGGCATATTCTTCAAAATAAGCCGGGAAGTCCGGGTTTTGAAAGTCTCCCATCCAGTCAGGAACGCCGAAATGACATAGATCAACAATGGGCGTTATCCCCACCGACTTCATGTAATTAAACGTTTCGTCTACAAAGGACCAGTTGTATTGTCCCGGCCCGGTATGCACGCTAAAATATGGGGGCCCATATCTGAGAAATTCAATCCCCATTTCCAGCACAAGGTCAAAGTCTTGCTTCCAATGTTTATAATGGCCTGCTTTTTCCATCTCATCAACTCTTTTTCTGGAGCCGTCAGGAAGTATAATGTTTGGATAGCTATTTTCTATCCCTGTTGCAAACATAAATTTATTTCTTTCCATAATTAATAGCCTGCCTGGCGGAGATGTTTGCGCGTGGATGAGACATGATTTTGTATAGGATTACAACATCCTTTAACGTGCAGGGTTCTTAATTTATCGAAATCAGGTAGATATACCCATTATACAGGTAAGAATAAGGTATTCGTTCCGGGTGTATTTTAATGTGCAGTTTCGGGAGTTGGCGAAATTGGGAATTTCACATAAAAGGTCGATCCTTTACCCGGCTCACTCTCTACCCATATACGGCCCTGATGCCGTTTTATTATTTCATGCGAAATATACAGGCCAAGTCCTAGTCCTTCAAAACGCATAGCAGTATTGTCAACACGGTAGTATCTGTCAAAAAGCTTTTCGATTTTTTCGACATCTATCCCGATCCCGAAATCCTGTACTGAAATAATCAGACTTTCATCGTCCTTTGTGCAGTTGATCACCACGCGATCTGCTTCCGGAGAGTATTTAATAGCGTTCGCCAAAAGATTGTCAAGCAACTGTTCGAGGCGGAACCGGTCGCCCATGACTATAACATTTGCGGAATTCTGGATAATGATACTGTGTGTATCATTGTATTGAAAATTTTCTTTCGCATGTAAGAGCATTTCGTGGACGGGAAATTCCTCAAAATTATACCGAAGCTTGCCGGCGTTAATTTTGGTCACATCGAGCAAGTCGGCGATAAGGCGCTCCAATCTATAGATATGTTCCGCTGATTTATTTACGAATTTAGACAAATTGCCTTCAGGGGCTGAGCGCGCCATAATCTGGTTAAAGGCTTTGATACTTGTGAGCGGGGTTTTTAGTTCATGACTTGCGATAGAGAGGAATTCATCCTTGCGCTGTTCGTTTCTCTTCTGTTCTTCTATATCTGTACTTGTGCCTACCCATAAAAGAATTTCTCCCTTCTCGTTCCTGTGCGCACTAAAACGGGACAAATGCCAGCGATATTCTCCATCATTACGCCTCAGGCGATGTTCAAAGGATCTATTTTCTCCACGCTTGATAACTTCAGGCCACTCCCTCTCAAGGATCTTCCTTTCGTCCGGATGTATAAAATCCCAGATAGTATCCTTCAGTTTCTCGAAATTGTGGATTCCGGTATAATCGTACCATCCCTGATTATAATAATTAACACTACCGTCCGGATTTGAAGTCCATAACTTATGGGGAATTGCGTCCGTAAGGAAACGGAATCGTTCCTCATTTTCCAGCAGGGCAAGCTCTGCTTTCTTTCTTTGCGTGATATCTATAACCACCCCTCCAAATAATTTGCCGTGCTCATTCGTCTCGAGACTGCCTCGCGCAAAAAACCAATAAGTATGTTTGTTACGCAAGACCCTGAATTCGGCCTCGTAAAATCGTCCTTCAACAAGAATACTCCGATTTTGCGGTTGCAGCAAATCCAGATCATCCGGATGTATTACCAGGTTAATTATATCCTGGTGGCTGCCAATGGGAGAATAAGGAATTCCATACATTCGGGATAGATTTTCGTCCATGTAAATGGTGTCTGAATCTAAATCCGAAATCCATGTACCGACCAGGCCTGATGAAAGGGCAGATTTTAACTGAGCCTGAGTAACACGAAGCTCACTTTCAGTTTCTTTTCGCCGGATGATTTCAGCTTCTGCTGTTTCGTTTAACCTAACATTTTCAAGGGCAGTAGCAATATGGCTGGCGAAAGACTCTGCAAATTCCAAATCATTTTCATCATAATAATTATGCTGCTCAGAAGAAACAAAGGTTATCGCGCCTTTAATTATTGATTTATTAGTGATTGCTACGATCAAAACGGACTGCACTTTCATTCGCTGAATCAATTGCAACTGTACCTCATTCGGAGTTGAAGCAAGTATCATTTCTTCTGTTACAATAGGAACAAAACTGGATTTTCCGGTTTTTAAAACTCCAGCGAGACCAGTATCGCCGCTCAGGTCAGTCGGATAGGCCTCCCGATATTTGCGTGCCCAGCCTATCATTTCAGGATCTTCATGCGTCAGGACCAGTTCCTGGATCTTACCATTTTTAAGCAGATCAATGCTGAACCAGTTTGCAAATTTGGGAACGATAAGATCGGATATCTGCGCCAGTGCTGTTTCCATATCTCTTGCGCTTCCTAAAGCTTCTACAGCAGAATTCAGGTAGGTGCAGAGCCTCTCTTTTTTCTTCAGACTGGTAATATTCCGGATAATAAGGTAAACCAACGTATCCGATGCGTCCGTAAATCGGGTGGAACTAATTAATACAGTTTTACTTTCAGTAGCACTTTTTAAACAATACTGCACATCAGTCAGACCTTCATCAGACAATAAGTCGTTGCCATAGTTAGGACCATCTACCTCTTCCAAAAATAAACTTGCTGGCTTACCAAGATGCGCCTCATCTGAAAGTAAATGACAAAACATTGGATTACTGTAAACAATGATGCCGTTATTATCGAGCGCCACAACTCCTACTGAGGTGTGAAAGTGAACGTTTTGGAAGTCAAGTTGTGTTAGCATAGTGGTTATACGCCTTTATTATTGCCTCTATCAATTAGTTTCAAAGGTTAACAAATGTATTCAAAAAGAAAAGTGCTAATAAAGTTCTGTATTTAACTATACGTCCTTTGAAGACAAGTAATAGGATATTTTTTCAATAAGCAGATTGGTATCAAATGGCTTCTGGATAATATCCGTAGCACCAAAATCCTTTACCGCATTTTCAATAGCATTGTCAGCAGAAATTATTAAAACTGGGGTCTCCCCAGTTCTGATATACGATCTCATCGCTTTGCAGATCTCCAGACCATTATAGGAACCCAGGTTAATATCCAGCAGTATCAAATCAGGTCTTTGGAGCTGTATGGTATTAAAAATATTGGAAGGAGAACTGGAACTAATAACGTCATATCCTTCATGGCGTAGTATTATATCCAGGAATTCGATAATATCCGGATCATCATCAATAGTGAGAATTCGTTTGGACATGAAATAGATATTTTAAAGAATTCAACGATTCAATTGGATGATTATTTTTACAAATCAGAATTTTAGAGGGGTGTCGGAGTTTCAGTAAAACAAAATCCTTTTTAATACAGTGCAATTTTTAGTATTATTGAACTATGATGTTAAGGTGAATTTTAATGCTCTGATTTTTTTAACAATAGCCCGCCATTCAAATCTTTCTACCTCTAATCTGTAAACTATGTACAATATTATTTTAAGCTTATACTTTTTATTCAGCCTGTTATTGGGATATCAGGTTTATGACGACCTTAGCCCGAGATCCGGCAATGTTTCAAAAACGGAAGTCATTGACACCCTTCGCAACGCTTCTAGCTGGCCCAAAGAGATCAACGTCACGCACTTCGCCAGTTCTGAACTGACTCCCAGCCCGGCATGCCTGGCAGTTCATGCAGACGGAGCCGTATTTGTAGGTGTCGATAAAATCGGTTCATTAGGAAAAACGGCGGGGAAGGGGAGTATAATTAAGCTTTCAGACACCAACAACGATGGCAAGGTAGATAGTCATACTCAATTTACGATGGTTGATAACCCCAGGGGAATTATTGCTATTGGCGACCAGGTCTTCGTGCTTTACACCACCTTTTCTTCACAGACGAAACTGGCAACGGGTATGGAACTGGCGGTTTTTTACGATAACGACCGGGACGGCATCGCAGACGGCCCTCCAAAGCCGCTGATTCAGAATATCAGTTCACCAAAATTTCTGCAAAGCCGGGGAACCGATCATTCCACTAACGGCATCCGGATGGGTATCGATGGCTGGATCTATATTGCCGTTGGAGACTTTGGTTTTCATAATGCCGTAGACCGCGCCGGGACAAAATTAACTATGCTGGGAGGCGGGATCGTAAGGGTAAGGCCAGACGGAACAGAAATGGAAGTGTACACCCACGGGTTACGCAATATTTATGATGTGGCTATCGATCCATTCATGAACATTTTTACCCGTGATAATACAAATGATGGTGGAGGATGGAATATTCGTTTCAGCCATCAGATACAGTCAGGTGAATATGGATACCCTCTCCTGTTCAAAAATTTTACAGAAGAAATTCTTCCCGCACTCGCAGATCTTGGAGGGGGTTCGGGGACCGGGGCTTTGTTCCTTGATGATGCGAACTGGCCTGAGAAATACAACAAAGTGCCCATGATGGCTGACTGGGGTACAAGTATGTTGTCTATCCACCGCGTTACACCTGATGGGGCAAGCTTCCTTCAAAAGGATGAAGGCTTTATCAAATTAGCTCAAATCACCGATCTGGATATAGATGGTTCCGGCCGTCTTTATCTGTCGGCCTGGGACGGTGCGGGATATTCAGGAAGCCCTGATAAAGGATTTATTGTAAGAGCTATTCCAAAAGGCTGGAAGTATAAAGCGTTCCCGGATCTAAAGAAAGCATCTGTGAGGGAATTAGCGGACTTATTAAAATCGCCCGGTTCCGTTGCCCGCTTAAACGCACAGCAGGAACTACTTGCCCGGCCCTTAAAAAGTGTTGTTAAAACAGCCTGGGGTATTGCCGCCGACAAAAGCCTTCCGCTGGAAGTGAGAGTAGCTGGAATATTTACTTACACACAAGCTGCGGGTGAGAAATCCATCAAAAACCTTCTCAGTTTAACACAGGACCAGAATGTTAAAGAGTTTGCTCTCCGGGCCCTAACTGACCGCAAGGGATACTTAAAGAATGTACCTGCTAATCCTTTTTTGATGGCAATAAAAGATAAGTCTGAACGTGTTCAGGCGACAGCGATTATATCACTCGGTCGCCTGGGCCAAAGAGGATACAGTGAAGCATTACTGGGAGTAAGCGTTCCGCCATCATTCAGGGCGCCAGTTGGTAATGCGGAAGGCCCTCATGCAAAACCTAACTCCTCACTGATCAATGCTCATCTCGCCGTCCGATCCCTGGTGAGCTTAAATGCTATTGACGAAGCTGTAAAAGCTATAAGCGGAAAAAATTCCCTTCTGGCTCTTTGGGCTTTGCGTTATATGCACAGCCCGAAAGCTGTAGAGGGATTAATTGCTGCCCATAACCAGGCCAGCGATTCTGGACTAAAAAAGGAAATCCTAAGTACCCTCTCGCGCTTGTACAGAAAGGAAGCACCCTATCAGGGGGAATACTGGTGGAGCACAAGGCCGGATGGTCACGGACCCTATTATAATACTATTGAGTGGGAATCGTCTCCATTAATCCGGCAAACTCTTGTCAGGGAATGGAATAGAGCAAGTGATTCAGAAAAATTATTTTTCACCCGCCTGAACGATAAGCACCAGATGGGAATCAGTGAATTTGGTAGCCAGGAAACAGTTGCTTCTATAGAAGAAAGAGTCGATCTGGAAGCTATTAAGATGAAAAAAGGCCAGATCGGGAACTCCTCAATAGAGGATGTCATGCTTGCTATCGCGCGGTTAAAAGGCAATGCGGATTTGGGAAAGGCAGCTTTCTTGAGGCAGGGTTGCCAGGCATGTCACAGTACCAGCAAAACTGAAGCGCTGAAAGGTCCGTTTATGGGGCAAATTGGTTCCATTATGAACGCTGAGCAGATTGCCGAGTCGATCTTAAAACCCAATGCGTCCATATCACAAGGTTTTGCCACTGTCCTGATCACTACCAAATCTCAACGAAGCTTTATGGGCTTCATAACTGCTGAGTCGGCACAGGCTATTACTTTAAGAGATATCGGCGGTGGTGTTCGTACGATAAAAACCGCCGAGATAGCCAGCCGCAAAGAAATGGAGAATTCAATGATGCCGGAGGGTTTGGTAAATTCACTGTCATTTGAAGAATTTTCCTCTTTGGTAACATATTTATCATTGCAGAAGTAAAAAAATGCTGGAACTATAAAATAGCTGGTTTACGGATGAAAAAAAGATCTTATTGCAATGGAATTGTTCTTTTTTTCCGCCATGCCGCTTAATAATTTCCGCGCTCAGATACAAGCCGATGCCGAAACCTGAAATGTGCTGGGTGTGGTTTGTCTCGACCCGATAATAGCGGTCGAAAATGTGTTCGACATTCTCTGCGTTTATTCCAATCCCTTTGTCCGAAAAACTAACTGCACGTGATGACGGTTTTTTTGCATTCTCTCTGTAGCCTCCTGGCAAATTACCAGCACTCCGCCATGATTACCTAGTTCGTCTATATTACTGCTGTAGCTAAATGTCCAGTAAACGTCTTCAAGCTGATTACTCCGGTATATTGGAATTAACTGGTCTTCGCTCCATGTTGCGTCTCCTCACTCCATGACCAGATCGATCAAAGGCTTAATTGTCGGCCAAATTTCCGGCCAGCAATCTTCTCCCCGCTGACCGAGTGCTAAAGGATGTTTGCCACTATTACCCATACTGGGGCGATAAGCATCATTATAAAACTGGATAAGGTCCGGCTCCCACCATAAAATATTGGATATTTAGAACGAAGTATGGTGCTTACGGCTGAAAGGAGACTAGGCGACCGGGAGCTTCCACTGTTTCCTGTTAATTGTAATGAAATTCCCGCCCAACGTTATACGGTTTCAGGTATTTTTTAATAAGCTGTCTGGCTACGTGTATCCTTGTTTTCACTGTTCCAATTGGAAGATCCAGATGAATGCCAATTTCATGATACTTATACCCTTCGAAATACATGTTAAAGGGCACGAAATAAGTATCAGGCAATTTTTTTAAAGCGTTCTGGAGGTCATCCATCACAAATTTGGGTTCGGCTTGATTATGGGTGGAACTGTACATCAGATTGGCGTATGAAATCTCGTCTGCTCTAACTATAAATGCACTGGTCCTTACCATCTTCTTATAATTATTTATAAAAGTGTTCTTCATGATGGTATAAAGCCAGCCTTTAATATTTGTACCTTCTCTAAATTTCGAATAGTATTTTATAGCCTTAAGTATAGTGTCCTGTACAAGATCACTTGCATCGTCTGTATCATGAGTAAAATGCAAAGCATACATTTTCAAAGAATTGCGATGGTTGATTAGCGTAGAGGTAAAATCGAGAGTTTTCATAGAAGTTAATCTTAGTAGAAAGAAGTTTTTAAGCCGTAACCAAATATCAAAGTCTGTGCCTGCCTTATTCGAAGAAGCAATGAATAGGTATTTTCCGCAGGGTATTTTCGCAAATTCACGTATAAACTGAAATACATTGCTTCGAATTAAAGGAGCACGATAATTATTTGGTGAGCAAAAAATTAAGCAGTCGATTGTAATGGAAATACGACAAAGAATATCCGTATTTAATAAAACTATTCCCAAACGCCTGTTGTTGCCTTATAACAATAGCACTACTTATACAGAACTGCAGGCTTACCAAAATTCCAGAGAGGATTTTTTAATATCCATTCGGATTTGACTGACAGGTTATACTTAAGGCCTAATATTATGATAGCATGGGAGATAATACCAAAACAAAAACATGGCGCGAGCACTGATGCGGTTTCTAAAATCAAACTGGACACCATTGATGAAGCTCTATGGGAATTCGAAATCGTTAAGGACCGCTTGCTGGATGTCTCACACTGGCACCAGCTGAGTGCTGATATTGAAGCCAAATTCCAGCTTATGGATGGGGATGGAAACGAATTGTACAGGAGAGTGAGAGAAGGGGATTATTTAAGGATCAATATTCCGGGACCGGGGAATGGAGATGGTGAAGGCTATGGCTGGGTGAAAATTGAGCAGATTGAGTTCACCGATAACGAAGCTGAATCGTTTGAATATGTAGCGATGAATGTTCGCCCTTGTCCAAGTCCGCTTAACAATGAGCCAGCCACCGCCCATTTTTTCAAGGATATCGCGACCTCAACTTTTATGGTGAACAGGAAATACAATGTTATTTCAGCGGAGGTGCATAGGAGAAACGAAATAACGAATACAGATTCACAATCAATCAGCAGTCAGATTAGGAACTTTGTTGTAGGGATTGGTGCGATCCTGGGATTGTCAAAGGTGCAATGGAAAAGTCTGGTTGATGGTTTAGTAAAATTAGATTAAATACCGAACAAATGATTATGGGCTGTGGTAGTAATAGAAAGAACCAAAATTTACATCATGCCAGAAAAATCAACAAAGGGCCCAAGCGGACAAGGTTCCAGTCAGGCCAAAGGAAAGAGTACCACTGAGAAAAGTGCTTCAGCATCGAAAAGCAGTACCGCAAAGAGCACGGCGTCAAAGAGTACTAAAAAATAAACCTGTTTATGGAGCAAGCCTTTCAGGATCAACAAATCCTTCATTTGGCTCTGTTATTTTGCTTAGATTATATCTGATGCTGCTCCCCTCTTTAATTCCCTTTAGAAGACCCTTTTCGTACAGAGTGAAAAGATACTGTTTAATGAACTTGATTGTTACTTCTTTAATTCCCGGTTCATATTCCCGCATTCTATTAAATACTTCTTCACCATTAGCTTCGCCGAGGCTTGCAAGCGCAAAAATAGCCCGGTTTTCGAGTATATCGCTTATATCGTATGATGAAGGGATTTGTATAGGTTTAAATTTTTCTCTGAAATCCTGATCTGATAAGGTCATGTTAAATAGTTTAGTCTGCCACGTAAGACGAGCTGAATAATAATGTTTACCTGGTTTATCTTAAAATAACAGAGCCTTTGCCCATGGTATACCCGTCGGCATAAAGTACAACTGTATAAGTTCCTTTTTCAAATTTTGCAGGATTTGCCCAGTCGATGCTATATAATTTTCCATCGTTGGCAAATTCAATTGCTGTTTTATAGGTGTATTGCAATTCTTCGTCATCTGCTGTGAAAAGTCCGCCGCTGCTCGAAACGAGAAGATTTCCGCTCGGATCTATAATTCTAAAATAGATATCATGAAGTCCTTTTTCAGCGATAGAATTATTAACAGCAGAAAAATTGATTCTTAACTTCTCAGCAGTACTTGCTCGCGTAACTCCATTTTCTTTCCCATTATTCCTGATTTCAAAAGCATTTACAGCTACATTTCCGGTTTTAAGTGCAGCAGCAGCCTGAACTTTGGTATTGAGCTCCTGGTTTTGCTTTTCGAGATCACTAGCTTTGGAGCTCACAGAATCAACGGCCGTTTTTAATTCATCACGTTCGTTAATAAGCGTTATATTTTGTTTTCTAAGCACATCAATATCTGCAGTATATTTCGTCACAAAATATCTGAGTTGTTTAATATCTTCCTGTGCTTTTTGCAGCTGACCTTGCGTCAACTGGCCTTTTCTTAATGCGGTACGCAATTCCTGGATCTTTTCCCTTGCAATTGATTGCTCATTCTGCATAGTCTCAGATAATTTAAGATTATCATTCGAAGCATTGTCGAGCTCTGCTTCAATCTTATCAATTTCAGTCTGCATGCTTGTTTTTTCATCACTTATTGTGACGATACGATCGCTTGCTTTCTTGTCTTTAAAGAATAGGTAAGCGTTGGTTCCCAACAGTGCCAGTATTACTACGACCAGGAAATAGATCTTATTTGAATCTTTGCGTATAGGCTGTTCCGGGTTTTGGTTCTCCATGTTCAATTTTCTGTTAAATTAATTAAATGTCCATGTAAAGTTTACACTTAAACTACGGCAAGCGTATCTTTATTGTAAGAATGAACACGAAGTTAACATTCCTGACTTGAATGTTATTATTCCTGCCTGATAAATTAAACCAAAATTGAATGAGATTCATCTTAAATGAAGAGCCGGGATGTGGAACAATTCGAAAAATCGCCGTAATCACCCTTAGATAATTATCTTTGCAAATTAATTCCGGTTAATTTATGATTCAGAAGCCGATTCTCCTGTTCTTACTTTTTAGCAGTTTTTCATTATCAGTATGCTCTCAGCCGCGTCATGCGCCAAAGCGCGAATTTAGAGGCGCATGGGTTGCTACTGTAGCTAATATTGACTGGCCCTCGAAACCTGGGTTGAGCACGCAGATCCAGAAAGATGAACTAATTCGTATTCTTGATGATCATCAACGGACTGGAATCAATGCCATAATGTTTCAGATCCGGCCTGCTGCCGATGCATTTTATGGCAAAGGCCGGGAAATGTGGAGCAGATACCTGAATGGGGTACAGGGAAAAACTCCGGCACCATATTATGATCCCCTTGAATTTGCTATAACTGAAGCACACAAAAGAGGTATAGAATTGCATGCCTGGTTTAACCCCTACCGGGCCACACTAACCCTTATCGACTCACATACAAGTCCAAATCATATCACAAAGCAGAAACCAGCCTGGTTTTTTACTTACGGTGGAAAAAAGCTTTTTAATCCCGGGCTGCCTGAAGTTCGGACTTATATTGTTCAGGTTGTTATGGATGTGGTTAAGAATTATGATATCGACGGGGTGCATTTTGATGATTATTTCTATCCTTATCCTGAAGCAAACCAGGTGATACGTGACAGCGAGGCTTTTTACAAGTATGGGGCAGGTTTTAAGAATGTTGAAGATTGGCGCAGAAATAATGTGGATACCTTAATACATATTCTTTCCGACAGCATTCATGCTGCAAAGAAATATGTAAAATTTGGAATAAGTCCATTTGGAATATGGCGAAATCGAAGCCAGGATCCCGAAGGATCTGAGAGTAATGGATTTGATGGTTACAGTAAGCTTTATGCGAATGCGCGAAAATGGGTGCAGGAAGGCTGGCTGGATTATATCAATCCTCAGATCTATTTCCCGTTTGGGTATGCTGTAGCTCCATACGATAAACTGGTAGACTGGTGGACCGACAATGCATTTGGAAAGCATGTTTATATCGGCCAGGGAGTTTACCGTTCCATGGAGAACCGGCAGGGCTGGAGTGACCGCAGGCAAATTCCCAATCAGATCCGATACCTAAGGGATAACCCAAGAGCGCAGGGCAGCGTATTTTTTAGCTCGAAGTCGGTGACTAATAATATGGCAGGCGTAAAGGATTCATTACGCAATAATTTTTACCGTTACCCCGCGCTTCAGCCTCAAATGCAATGGCTGGATGTTGTGGTTCCAAATCCACCATTCGAACTCATTGCAAAATCGGTTAATCGTGGTGTTGCACTGAGCTGGAAGGAAGGCACTTTATCTGAAGATCGTGAGCAAGTGTATGGGTATGTCATTTACCGATTTGCTAAGGGCAAGACCATAAACATTGACGATCCGTCAAACATTGTTAAGATCAGCTTTAACGCGGCACAAACTTCTTATACCGATATGAGCGTAAGTGCCGGCAATGCTTACATTTATGTGGTAACTGCCATTGATCGTCTTAAAAACGAAAGCGCTGTTTCGAATGTTGCTGAGGCTAAAGTGCTTCAGTAAACTTATCAGAAACCTTCATCTTTCGTATTCCTTTTTCATTGAGCATCTCGTTAATCTTATTAACCATATAGATCGAAGCTTCGATCTCTTCTTTTCTGATCGCAACGCTTTCAATGTTGAAGCCGAACGGGATGGAGTGCTCTGTGCAATAATCAGCTAGTTCTGAGGCGATGTTAAGGCATACACTGACTGAGTTTTTCAGAATATTTTCAGAGTTTTTAAGATCTTCTTTCAGCTGTTCCGGAACGTGGATACCAAGCCATTCCATAAATTGAAGCGTTTTTGGCGAGCCGCACGCCGTTAAGGTGAAAATAATTGTCGGGACTTTTTTACTTTCCTTTTTACAGGTACAGCTTAAATCTTCAATGATCTGTTTTGCATAAGCGAGATTAAAAATACATTGTGATATGAAGTAAGATACTCCGCAACTCACTTTATCGAGTATACGTTTGTCCTCATCTTTTAATAATGCGTGCCTCTCGGGAATAGTTACTGCCCCAATAACGGAGGTCTCAGCATTTTTACTCCAGATCTTATAAGCTTCCGGTAAAGTGGTTTTAACAGGGAAGTCGGGTGCGGGCACTCCGACAAACACCGGATAGAAATCATTATTGTGCAGTTCTTCTAACCATTCGGATAGTTCTTCATTAGAGAATTTTCCAGCAGGTCGATAGATTATTTTTGGGATTTTGAGATCCTGAAGGTAGCCGTTCGCAAATATCAGGGGATCCAGTGCCGTTAGAAATGGGAAAGGCCTTTCTTCTGAAGTTCTGGCAGATTCATCCTGTACATCATACACAACAAGGGCGTCAAGATCAAGTGGAATTAGTCGTGCAATAGTCTTTTGAGCAATTTCAGCAATTTTTTCCGGGCTTGTTTCCGATTTTGGAGGGGTGATCCCGTAAAGTAAAATACCGGATTGGGAGGATTTGATTTTGTGTAGGAACATGTAAATGGCTGTTAGTTGTTAGTTTCTGGTTGCATGCCGGCAGGCAGGTTGGTTGTTGTTGATTGACTGCCTGCCGGCATGCAGGTTAGTCTGGGCGGGTAAGAAGCGTACCCCGGTCTCCAGTGTAGATAGTTCATAAGTAGCCAAAAACAGACTCTCTTACTTCGTCTCCGGAAGTAATACCAGCCTGATATAGTTATTGCCGCTTAAATAAGTATTTGCAGCTGTTTTCAATGCTGCAGGCGTTAGCTCTTTCAATGAGCTTAAATACGTCAATACCTGTTTAGGATCTTCTTCATTTTGTAGCTGATTACTTAAATAATTCAGCCAGAATCCGTTATCCTTTAACTGGGTTTCAGTCGTGCGTGTTTCTTCTGCTATGAATTTTTCGAGGTCGACTGCCAAAGCACCATTTTGCCTGATCTTGTTGATCTCATCAAGTGTGGAGCTGATCAATTTCTCGACATTCTCAGGTGCGCTGCCAAAAGTAATATTCATGGTATATCTGCCTTGCGGTAGCTTGCTGTAGGATGCACGGGCACCAACACCATATACACCGCCTTCGTCTTCGCGCAGGCGTTCGATAAGTTTTATCGACAATACCTCAGCGAGAGCATCAAGCTGGTTATTATTTTTTTCATTGTAATTGTAATCGCCACTGAATACCAGTCTCACATTTGCTTTAGGCTCTTTTCCTTTATATACTTTTTTGTCAATTTTTCCTGCGGGAATCTTAATGCCAAGATCCTTTGCGCTCTCTTTCCTGTTTGTTGAAGGCAGCGATCCTAAATACTGTTCAAGCATGGGCTTGATCTTTTCAGGTTCAAAATTCCCCACAAAAGTGAACGTAAAATCGCTTGCATCAGCAAAACGATCTTTATAGATATCAAATGCCCTGTCAAGGTTTATTTGTTCAACTTTTTGTACGGTAGGGCCTGTACGGCGTACATTATAATTACCCAGGACTGCAGACACTGAATCTGCAAACACACTGTTCGGATCGTTCTCACGGTTTGCCAGACCGCCCTTGCTTTGGGCGATGAGGCCTTTAAAGATTTCGGCATCCTTGCGCGGTTGTGTGAAGTACAAATAAGTTAGTTGAAGTGCGGTCTCAAGATCTTTAGGTGCTGCAGATCCCGAAATTCCTTCAAAGCGCTCCCCGATATATGGGCTTACAGAAACTTTCTTCCCTGTAAGCAATTTGGGAAGCTGTACGGAATTAAATTCGGCGATTCCTCCGCTTCTCACCACGGCGGTAGCAGAACTTGCCGACTGATAATCAGCATCGCTGTAAAGTGAACTGCCACCCGGGCTAAACGCAGTGAAGCTGATCTCGTCATTTTTAAAATCGGTAGGTTTCAAAACAACCCGAACTCCGTTGCTTAAGGTATACTCAGTTATCCCCAATTCAGCTATTTTCTTTTCTGCAGTTACCTTTCCGCCGGTAAGTTTAGTGGCCAGCAATGGTTTGTCAGACACCTGATCAACAAATGCGGTAACATTCTCCTGGTTAACATTACTGATCCAGCTGTTAACCGTGGCCTCATTCGGAAGGGTTGCTTTATCCTTTTCGGGGCCCATTATAATAACGTCACGATTTAGATCAGTGATATATTTTTTAGACAATTGATTTACGTCCTGAAGACTTATCCCTGGTGTAATGGTCGTAGCGAGTTCGTATTCATAGACAATTCCGGGACTTGCTTCCTGCTCAAGGAAATTTCTTACATATTCATTCACCAGCTGATCCGAAGAGGTTTTGTCCTTCTCTTTCAGTGAAGATTCCATATTGGTTATATATGACTGTTTAGCGCGGTCTAATTCTGTTTGTGTAAAACCGAATCTCTGAATCCTCTCAGTTTCGGTCAACACAGCTTTGAAGCCACGCTCAAGTTCGCCCGGCTTGGCCACCACAAATGCATTGTAAACGTCTAATCCAGCCAGAAAGGCGCCAATATTTGCACCTGCCTGTAAAAATGGGGGATCAGCTTGTTTGCTAAGTTCGCCAAAACGCTCAGCTACCATTTTGTTGAACAAGGATCGCACAATGCTATTCCTGTAATCTGTTTTAGTAATTAATTTTGATTCCGGATGTTTAATCAGTATCTGCGCCACCGTTACCGGGAATTCATTGTCAGTAACAGCCATAAACTGGTTTTTATTGATCAATGGAATTGCATAGTTTGTACGTGCTCTTGGTTTCGCAGGATTTTTCAGATCAGAGAACTTGGATTTGATCATATTTTCCATGGCATTTACATCGATATCACCCACGACAATCAGCGCCTGCATATTCGGACGGTACCAGTCCTTGTAAAATTGCTGGATAGTAGCATAGCTGAAGTTTTTTAGCACATCCTCAGTTCCGATTGGCAGACGGTTAGAATATCTCGAATTATTGAAGATCATCGGAAGATATTTATCCTGCAAGCGTTGCTGAGCTCCTTTTCCCAAACGTTTTTCTTCCAGAACTACTCCCCGTTCCTTATCGATCTCTGCAGGATCCAGCGTAGCATCCTGTGCCCAGTCGCGCATGATCTGTAATCCATTTTTTAAGACTGCGGGATCATCAGATGGGATGGGTAGCTGGTATACAGTTTCATCAAAGCTGGTGTATGCGTTAAGATCCGCACCGAACCTCACACCGGCTTTTTGCAGGTAGTTCACCAAATCGTTCTTTGGAAAATTTTTAGTTCCGTTAAAGCCCATGTGCTCCATAAAGTGAGCCAGGCCCTGCTGATCTTCATTTTCCAAAATAGATCCTACCTTGTTGGCCAGATAAAGCTGCACCCGGTTTTTGGGTTCAACATTCTTGCGGATATAGTAGGTAAACCCATTAGGAAGTTTCCCTATTTTGACTGCAGGATCCAGGGGAATAGCTGCCTCCGGTTGTGGTTTCGCGACTCTCGTCGTGGTTTGTGCATTCAGGATGCCAGACAGCGAAAGCAATATTGCTCCAGCGCTGATATAGACCTTGAAATTATGTTTCATAAGTTTGCATTTAGGTATTACAATATATAATTAAACCTTTATTATTATTTTTTTACTGTACATCCACCAAAGGATTGCGAGCCAGATTAATATAAAGGTTATTGCCCCTGCGAGCGAAGCATTTAAGGGTGAATAGTAGGGTGTAAAAAATGTTTGATACATCCATTCTCTGGAGCCAGCCTTAGAGCCGTCCGGCATGTCAACTTGAATCATGTTTAGAATGCGCGGGATCAGACCTGACAGGAAGAATACGGTAATGGCGTTTACACCATAAACTACGAAGGGTGTGGTGCCCTTCTTATATCCTTGTACATCGATAAGCCAGTATGATAAGGCAAGTCCGAGCGTTGCTAAACCTCCTGCATATAATACAAAGGAGCTGGTCCATAGCGCTTTATTTATTGGAAAAAAAAGGTCCCATATCAAGCCTGATATAACAGCAAGCAGTCCGACAGAGAACATCCATGAAATCTTTACAGCATCGGGTTTATCTTTCCGCTTCAGCCATGAGCCAATCAAAACGCCAAATAAACCTGTTGCTATGGCGGGAAGAGTACTCAGAATTCCTTCAGGATCCCAGGTTCTTGCTGAACGCCATAAATGGGCTTCAGTAAGCAAAGTTCTGTCCAGCCATGCGCCAAGATTAGTTTCCTTCTCAAGATTGGCATAGCCTACGCCCGGCACAGGGACAAACGTCATTAAGAGCCAGTAACCGATTAGTATGCCAATCAGGATTCTGATTTGTGTTTTTTCTCTAGTTTTAATAAATATCAAAGCAGCAACAAAAAATACAACCGCAATTCTTTGCAGCACCCCGGGTATCCGAACCGTTCTAAAAGCTTCGATTGGTTCTGTAAATACCCGCGGAAAGAGCGAGAGGAACAAGCCTAAACCAAATAATATTAAAGCTCGTTTTAAGGCTGTAATAATTAAAGTTGAATGTTTTACATGATCTTTTTTTGATCCCAGTGCAAAACTTATCGACACGCCCACAATAAATAGGAAAAATGGGAAAATAAGATCGGTGGGGGTGCAGCCATGCCATTCCGCATGTTTGAGCGGTTCATAAATATGGCTCCAGCTCCCGGGATTATTGACCAGGATCATTGCTGCCACAGTGAATCCCCTGAAAACGTCGAGAGATAGTAACCTTGGTGGTGAAGTTTGTAAGATGGGAGGTTGAGTCATTGAGTTTGGGTTAATTAGAAGACTAAATCTGCATAATATTTAGGGAATAACAAAAAAGCGTATGTCCCAAACCTTATTTTAATTGTCTTGCAACCACTTCAGTGCTTCAATATCCTTGTTATCCACACACAATTGCCTTAGTTGTTTCTTTAAATCCACAGTTATAGACTGATACTCTTTCTCACCATAAAGATTATTCATTTCATTGGGATCTGTTTGAAGGTCATACAGTTCCCAAAAATTCCTATGATCATAAAAGCGTATCAATTTGTAGCGGCGGGTGCGGATGCCGAAGTGTTTCAAAACACTGTGTTCTCCGGGGTATTCATAGAAATGGTAATATGCAGATCTTCTGATGCTAGCTTTCGGATTTTTGAAAAGGGGCATCATAGACCGGCCCTGAATTTCTTTGGGGATTGACACACCGGCGGCATCAAGAAATGTAGGGGCGAAGTCTACATTGGAAACCATCTGATCGGAAACGATACCGGATTTAATAAACCCGGGATAGCGGATAATAAGGGGAGTTCGCATGGACTCTTCATACATGAAACGCTTGTCGAACCAGCCATGCTCACCCAGATAGAAACCCTGGTCGGAAGTGTAAACTACCATTGTATTTTTCGTCAGGTTGTTGTTATCAAGATAGTCTAATATTCTTCCAATATTGCGGTCCAGAGACAAAGTGGTACTGTAATAATCTCTCATATAGCGCTGGAATTTCCACTCTGTTAATGCCCTGCCGCTTAATTTTCTCGTAAGGAAATCCTCTTCGATCCGATCGTAATAATTGCTCCAGGCTTGTTTTTGTACGGGATTCATCCTGGCAAGGAAAGCTTGAGCGAGGTTGTCGGGGTCGCTTTTCATTTTAAGATCGTAGCCGAGCTTCATGGTTTTTTCAACCGACATATCCTGCATAGCTGCAGCCAGTCGTTTATCATAATTATCGTAAAAATTGGAGGGTAGTGGAAAGGTGACGTCGTCAAATTTTCCAAGATCCTGGATATCGGGCATCCAGGTCCGGTGAGGGGCTTTCTCGCCCACGACAACAAAAAAAGGTTTTGCCTGATCACGGTTGCTGAGCCATTTAAGGGCTAAATCTGTGATTACATCAGTACCATATCCTTCTATCCGGCTGGTATCGCCTTTCATACTAATGAAAGAGGGATTGTAATATTGACCCTGACCGGGGAGGATATTCCAATAGTCAAATCCCTGAGGATACGATAAAAGATGCCATTTTCCTACCCACGCGGTTTGAAAGCCAGAAGCTTGCAACCTCTTAGGAAAAATGTCCTGTGACACATCGAATTTATCGTGATTATCTTTAAAGCCGTTTATGTGGCTGTACTTACCTGTTAGGAGAATCGCGCGGCTGGGGCCGCAGATTGAATTTGCGACAAAAGCTTTATTAAAAACCGCGCCCTGCTTTGCCAGCCTGTCCAGATTTGGGGTTGCACCCATTTTAGAGCCATAAGCCCCTATCGACTGGACTGCATGGTCATCCGTTAGGATAACGATTATATTGGGCCTGTTTTTCTGCTGAGCAAAAACATTTAATCCCAATACCAGGGTTATGATCAGGAAGGCAGTTTTTTTCATGCCACAGTTAAAATTTCCAGCGTACAAAAGCTTCCATAGCTTCGTATTCTGCAAGTCCTAATCTGTCATATGATTTTGCAGTTTCCCGCGTGCGATCTTCTGCACGAACCCAGAATTCCCGGGCATCGTCTCCTGGAAATACTGGCCGGTCCTTCTGAGACTGATGTTTGAAAATAGCGAAGCGTTTCCGTTCAACTTCCTGAGGTGAAAGCGGAACGGCCATCTGTATCTCATGTGTTTCGAATTCATGCCAGGCGCCGCGGTACATCCACAGCCAGCAATCCTTTACCCATGATTCGTTTTCTAGCCTGTTAAGTGCCTGTGTTATGATATCGAAACACACTTTATGAGTTCCATGAGGATCGGCAAAATCTCCGGCTGCAAAGATCTGGTGAGGTTTTACCTTCTGAAGGAGTTCCATAGTGATCTTAATGTCAGCTTCCGTAACAGGATTGCGTTCGGTCTTTCCGCGGTCATAAAAAGGAAGTGCCATAAAATGGATCCGATCATCTGCAAGGCCTGCAAAACGGGCCCCACTGATAGCCTCGCCTTTACGTATCAATCCTTTCAGGGTCTGAATTTCATGTGTATCTGCCTGGTTAGGTTGTTTAGAATCAAGGAAGGTCCGCATCGACATATATAAGGCGTCTAACTTTTCCGTGTCAATGCTAATTGCCTTACTGAAATCCCGTGCGAACTCCACAAAACGGAGGGCATCATCGTCCCAGACTGCCGTATTCCCTGAAGTCTGGTATGCAACATGTACTTCGTGACCCTGATCTACAAGGCGAATGAAAGTTCCACCCATGGATATCACATCATCATCCGGATGAGGCGAGAATACAATCACCCGTTTTTTATCCGGATTGGCACGTTCAGGGCGCTGACTATCATCTGCATTCGGCTTACCACCCGGCCAGCCAGTTATTGTATGTTGAATTTTATTAAAAATATCAATATTGATATTATAGACCGGGCCCTTTTCTGTGGCCAGCTGCGCCATACCGTTATTATTATAATCTTCTTCTGTAAGTTTTAAGATTGGTTTATCAAGATGATTAGCAAGCCATATCACAGCTTTTTTTATCAAAGGGCCATCCCAGACACAATCTTTAACAAGCCATGGGGTATTAAAGCGTGTAAGATCTGATGCTGCATCCTGATCCAGAACAAATTCTACGTTTTCAGAAAGCTGAAGATATGTCGCCGGTACATCTGATGATATTTCGCCCTCTACCGCCTTTTTTATTATGGAAGCTTTTTTAGTATTCCATGCCATCAGTATGATTTCCCGGGCCTTGAATATAGTACCGATACCCATAGTGATAGCCTTCGTGGGAACATTCTGTTTGCCACCGAAATCGCGCGATGCATCCCTGCGAGTCAGATCGTCAAGTGTTACCAGGCGTGTTCCTGAATTTGGTGCTGAACCCGGCTCATTAAAACCAATGTGACCTGTACGACCAATTCCCAGGATCTGCAGATCCAGACCTCCCAAATCTGTTATTTTTTTCTCGTAGTCCAGGCAAAATGCCGGTATCTTTTCTATATTTAATGTGCCATCCGGGATATGGACATTGGCCATTTCGATGTCTATATGATCAAATAAATTCTCTTTCATAAAGCTTACATAGCTCTGTGAAGAGGTAGGCTTCATCGGGAAATATTCGTCCAGATTAAAAGTGATGACGTTCTTAAAACTTACATTTTCTTCTTTATGAATTCGTACCAGTTCTTTGTACACACCTATAGGTGTTACTCCTGTAGCAAGGCCAAGTACAGCTTTCTCGCCATTTTTACTTTTTTTCAGAATAAGGTCAGTAATTCTCCGGGCAACTTTGCGGGAAGCAACGTCAGTATTAACATAAACAGTAACAGGTAGCTTTTCGAAGCGGGTTTCTTCCAGTAAATTTAATCGGGCCATGAGGGGGTCTGACTTTTAGTTGAGAAGCAAATATAAAAAATTAAACCTTTGATGTCCGGTATCTATATTTTTTAGAACGGTCTGTTTGATTTTCTGCGCTTTATTGCGGGTAATTTGCTGCTGATCTAAGTGGAAAAGTAACAGATGCGAAAACTAAAGAAACACTTCCGGGAGTGGCAGTGAGGTTAAAAAAGAGCCTGATCATTGATACTCTTTATATCACGAGCGTATGTTCTTCATACAGACGCAATTTACTATCCGAAGGCGCCAGATCAGTGATCAGGTAATCTATTGTATTGAGAGAACACACCTTCATCTTCTTTACAGAATTTAGTTTTTCGCCGATGCACATTATTGCAATACGGGCCGAAGCCCTGATCATCGCTTTTTTGACCTGAAGAACTTCCCATTCAGAATCAGTTATTCCGTCCTGGAGGTCTATTCCGTTTGTACCCAGAAAACAAAGGTCTACTCCAATTTCTGAAAGGTCTCCAATGGTTTTTGACCCCATATTAACCTGCGCGTTTTTGTTGAGCGTTCCGCCAATCAGAATAACGGTCAAAAGCTTTTTCTCGGACAGTTCAAGCGCAACAACCGGGCTGATTGTAAAAAATGTGGCCTCCATATCATCGGGCACCAGCCTGGCCATTTCAAGCATGGTTGTACCGCCACCTGTCAGAACTGTCATACCCTCTGAAATGAGCCCTATCGCCTTACGTGCTATCTCTTTTTTTGCATCCTGGGCATAAACATCTTTCTGTTCATAAGGAAAATGGAAAGATTTGGACAAAGCGCCTCCGTGAACTTTAATGATCTTCCCGTTTTCTGAAAGTTCATTCAAATCTCTTCTCACAGTATCTTCTGAAACATGCAGCTGCAGGCCGAGATCTGACGATAGAACCTTGTTGTGCAAATTAATTTGGCGTATGATAAAGGCATGCCGTTCTTTTTTTAGCATGCCGGCAGTAATGATTTTCATGTAACGGTCAAGTCTAGCTTCATAAAGTTGCGGTTTTTTTCGGGAATGCAAAATTTTGGGACGCTTAATTTTACAAATCTCCGGAGTTTTACCATCCTCGCTATAGAAATGCCTCCCATTTCTTGTCGGACTGCAAATTCATGCAGTTTGTATTTGCTTATCCATTGTACACTAAGGGGAACCTATAAATATCCGATAAATTACCAAATTCTTATAATAGTACGCCTAGGACTCTTAAATGGCATTTTGTTTTTTAATTGCGTGTATTAAATACACTTTAATTATTTAACACTATTTAATTTGAAATGCAGATTTCTTCATTTATTTTATCTTTTTGTTGCGTAGTTCTGCAATTAATCCAAACTTTAGTGTGTAAATTAATTGATTCAAAAGCTCATTGAGGCCTATCTAATCATCATTTCTTAAACTAATTATCGCAGTATGAAAAAAACATTACTAATGTTGTTAGGGATATTTTTATTCGTAATCAGCGCTGTAGCACAGGAAAAAACTGTTACAGGGAGTGTTACTGATACTGATAATCTACCTCTTCCGGGTGTATCTGTAAAGATCAAGGGAACTACAACTGGCGTATCCACAGGCTTGAACGGGAATTATTCAATAAGAGCAAACCAGGGGGCTGTGCTTCAATTTAACTTCATCGGTTCTGTATCACAGGAACGTACCGTGGGAGTTCAGGATGTGATTAATATTAGCCTTGCAACTGATACCAGATCACTTGAAGAAGTGGTTATTGTGGGTTATGGAACACAGCGCAAGGGCAACCTGACCGGTGCTGTTTCAACGATCGACGTCAAGAAAACTCTCTTAGGCAGACCAGTTGCTGATGCGGGCAGGGCACTGCAGGGCGCTGTTGCAGGTGTGAGTGTAAGGGTTCCAAGCGGCGAGGTTGGATCCGATCCGGTCATTAAAATCAGGGGCCAGATAGGATCTATTGTAGGAGGTTCATCCCCATTGATACTGCTCGATAACGTAGAGATTCCAAGTATACAGCTGGTAAATTCAAGTGATATCGAATCCATAACGTTCCTGAAAGATGCCGCTGCATCATCCATTTATGGCGCTAAAGCAGCTTTCGGTGTCGTTTTAATCACTACTAAAAAAGGGACCGGCACAGAAAAACCACAGGTTACCTATTCAAGTAACCTATCGTTTCAGAACCCCTGGAAAGAACTAGAAATGGGTCGAGTAAGTGCACTCAAATATAGTGTGGATGCATTTGAGCGCACAGGAGGAAACGTTTCAGGCGCATTTTATAAGACCAGCCGGGAAAGCTACGAAAAATCAGTAGAATGGGAAGCTAAATATGGCGAAACCGTCAAAAACAGCGACCCGACCGTATATGGCCGTGATTGGTACTTTGATGCTGCAAGAAATTTCAAGTTTGGTGTCAGAACTTATGATCCGTATGAATCAATGGTAGAAGAATGGGCTCCTACCCAGCTTCACAATTTATCTCTCGGCGGTACGCAAGGGAAGACTTCTTATAATATAGGGTTAGCTGCGTTGGACCAGAGCGGTATGATGAAATCTGCGAAGGTTGACCAGTTCACCCGTTATAATGCATCTGTAAGAGTAAACAGTGAGGTTAGCAAATATTTCACAGCCCGCGCTGGTGCTATTTACTCAAGAAGAAATAAGGAGTATCCATATGTCACTAACTCTACAACTGCCGATCCATGGTTGTACATGTACAGGTGGAGCTCACTCTTTCCATATGGAAACGCAGAAACCGGTGAAGCGATCCGCAGCCCTGCCAGTGAGGCGGATGCAGCTAACACCGCTAACATCCTTCAAAACTACCTGAATATAAACCTGGGCGGAACGTTCAACGTGATGAAAAACTGGACTGCTGATCTTGATTACTCATTCTCTAACCAGGAAGGAAGAACGAGGCGTCCGGGTACTAAGTACACCGCAAGAGACTCGTGGGTTGCACCGATAGCAAGAGTGGACGGAAGCGGTAGCCCGGTATTTGTGAATGCAGAAGGAGCAGTTGTTCCATCAACCACCACTGGGGCGATCCGTGCCTATGATCTTCCCCTTTCTACCTATACATCTACTGGCGCTGCCCCTGATCACCTTTACAAGTTCGCAGAGAATTTTTACCGTCATACCATTAACGCGATCACAACGTATAATCTCAGCCTGAAAGAGAACCACCAGTTTAAGTTCCTGGCCGGTTTGAACAGGGTTACGGATAACCGTGCGAACCAGTTCACCCAGGTGACCAACCTGACTAACCTGAATAATCCGCAGTTTGGCAACACGATTGGAGTTCAGACAGGCGGGGGTGACGAATTCCACGAGGCGCAGCTGGGATACTTTAGCCGCGTGAATTATGCATTTAAGAATAAATATCTTCTTGAAGGTAACATACGTTACGATGGATCTTCTAAATTCCCAACTCATCTCCAGCACCGTTGGTTCCCGTCTGCATCTATCGGATGGGTGGCGAGTGAAGAGAGTTTCATGAAATGGACCCAGCCAGTTTTGAATAGCTTGAAATTCAGAGCATCGTACGGATCAATCGGCGATCAATCTGTGCCGAATAACCTGTACGTTCCAACCATGAACAGCGGACAGACTACCTGGATCAACGGTAGTAATGCCCGTGAAGTGGCTGTAGGTACGCCGGGTGCGGTCGCACAAGACATTACCTGGCAGGATATCAGGACAACGAACTTGGGTTTGGATGCCACATTTCTTAACGACCGCTTAAATCTGACCGTCGAGGTGTACAAAAGGAATACTGACAATATGATTGTCGGGTTAGAAGGTATTCCAGGTACTTTTGGTACAGGGGCGCCCAGGGGAAACTATGGTTCTTTGGAGACCAGAGGATTGGAGTTGTCACTTAACTTCGACCACCGTTTTGAAAATGGTTTGGCAATAAATTTAACAGGAAATGTCGCGGATGCGAAATCAATCTTTACTAAGATCAGTTCCTCTCAGATAGTCACTGGCAACTACAATGGCAAAACTTTTGGTGAAATTTGGGGATACCGGACAGACAGGTTATTCCAGGACAGCGATTTTGAACTGAATGCGGCCGGAAAGCCACAGCTTATCACACTGACAGCTGCTGAGAGTGCACTTCATGCCGGTAAACAGGCTTTCAAATTGAAAACCGTTAATGGTCAAAAACCAGTTTACCAGCCATTCCTGCAAAACAGCTCGACGTTCAGTTTCGGTCCCGGCGACGTTAAATTTGTCGATCTCAATGGTGACGGCGAGATCAGTAATGGCAACAGGCTGTTAAGCGACTACGGCGATCTTGAAAAAATAGGAAATTCAACCCCTCGTTATGAATACGGATTCAGATTGGGTGGTGATTTCAAAGGGATTGATGTTGGTGCTTTCTTCCAGGGAGTAGGAAGCCGTCAGATCTGGGGAGACGGAGCCTTGGCGATTGCGGGTTACAATTCAGGAGACGGAGCCATACCAGCAGCGATTTCGGATAACTATTGGACTCCAACCAATACAAACGCATTCTATCCTGCGGCCTTTAACAACGGAGGGAGCAATTCCACCAACAACATGCAAGTCCAGTCAAAGTATTTATTAGATATGTCATACCTGCGAATGAAAAGCCTAACTCTGGGATATTCATTACCGAATAAGATGCTTAGAAAGGTAGGTATTAACACACTGCGTGTTTACGTAGCGGGAGAAAATTTGTTATCGTGGGATAAGTTAGGCGATCTGCCAATTGATCCTGAGTACATCAACGGATTTTCGATGTTTAATACTGACAACTACAACTCAGACAGAACAGGTGTTGCAATTCCAACGTTCAAAAGCTTCTCGTTTGGTGCTCAATTAAATTTCTAAACTTACAAAGATGAAATATCAATTTAAATTTATATACAGTGTCGTTGCGGCATTCGTTCTAATCACTTCCTGTAACAAGGATGTACTGGATCGCCCGCAATTGAACGACCCTACGGACGCAACCTATTGGAAAAATGAAACGGATGTGCGGTTATACGCAAACGGGTATTACTCAAATTACTTCAACGGGTTTGCAAGTTCATTTACCGTGGACTACACTCCTGTCCGTGGCTATACGTTTTCGGACGACCTGACCAGCAGGAATGTTCAGTCACCATTTGAGAACACAGTTCCGCCAAGTCGTCTTTCGACTTTGGAAACAGGTGCATGGATGTCTCAATATGCAGGGCCTACCTGGAATTTTTCATGGGTGCGTAAAACCAATATTTTTATAGACCGTCTGGACAATGTGGCAAAGCCTAATTTAACAACGGAAGCTTATAACCACTGGAGTGGTGTTGCACGCTTCTTCAGGGGATATGAGTACAGTCGATTGGTAAGTGTATTTGGAAATGTGCCTTATTTCGACAAGGACGTTAAGGAAACAGAACTAGATATCCTTTATAAAGATCGTGATAACCGCGGTGTGGTAATGGACAAGGTTTATGATGATTTTAAGTTCGCCCTGGCCAATATTCGTATCAATGATGGAAAGCAATACCTGAACAGAAACATTGCAGCGGGTTTTATTTCCCGTTTCATGTTGTTTGAAGGTACTTTCCAGCATTATCATAACCTGGATGCTGCCCGGGCTAAAAAATACCTGGAACTGGCAGTCGAAGCTGCACAGGTTGTAATGAACAGTAATGCGTACAATTTCGGAAGTGATTTCAAGGCACTATTTTCTTCCGATAATTTGAATGGAAACCCAGAAGTGCTTTTATACAGAACGTACGATGCTGCTTTAACAGTTACACACAGTATCGGATCATACAGCAACGGTACAGAAGGTAATAGTGGCGATGCCAACCTGGATCTGGTAAAAGCGTTCATAGTGAACGATGGAAAACCATACCAGAATTCTACCGTGGCAAACGCTGCTAGTTTCTCCATCCCTGAACTGGCAAAAACCCGCGATCCGCGTTTCGAAGCTACATTTATTGACCGCGCTCACACACCAGCATCAACATTGCTTTATGGTTATAAATTTGCTTCCAGAGAGGCCATCACTTTTATCGGTAAAGCATACCCTGCTATGTGGGGAAGCAATACAAACACCAGCGATGCGCCGGTCATGCGTTTGGCAGAAGTTGTACTGAACTGGATCGAGGCAAAGGCCGTATTACAACAGCACTTTGCAGGTCCGGTGGTAACGCAAGGGGATTTGGATAAATCGATCAACGCCATCCGTAATCGTCCCCTGGATGCAGCGGCTACGGCGAAAGGAGTTAAAAAAACTTCTCCGATGCTGGTTGCAGCACTACCGGTTGACCCTGCGCGTGACTCCGATGTACCCGCCCTGATCTGGGAGATTCGCCGCGAGAGACGTATGGAATTTGTGTATGAGCATACCAGGCTGTTAGATCTGAAACGTTGGAAGAAACTTCGGTATATGGACTACAGCACTAAACCTGATTACTTATTAGGTCCGTTTGTGAATATGCAAGTTGAGACTCCGGCATTGCTTACTACAGCATTTATCAACAAGTCGAAAGTTAGAAAGGATGATGGAACTATCGTAACGTTTAATGGCACCAATAAAGATGCGATGGTAGGCTACTTTGTAGTTGAGAATGCCGTCAACAGAACTCCATTCACCGACAGGTCATACCTTGCTCCTATCGGACAAACCCAAATTGTGGAGTACAAGGAAAGAGGCTATACCCTTACACAAACTATCGGCTGGTAATTGTGTGATAACAATGAAGTATAAGAAAGGAGTCTGTTTAAATTATAGACAGTCTCCTTTTTTTGGCATAAATATTCTTTACTTAATATCTTTCGATGAAGAAACTGATATTTCCGCTGCTGGTGAGTTTATTCTTTTTGAATGCTTGTAAAAAAGGTGGCGAACCTAAGCCGATAGTTCAACCGCCACTTCCGAAACCATCTTACATTTCAGACAATAGCTTTAAAATTGTCGCATACTTCCCTTCCTATCAGAATCCCGATTCTGTAGATATTAACAAGTATAAAATGATAACCCATTTATTTTATGCTTTCCTTACTCCAACTGCGAGCGGGAGCTTAAATTCACTTCCTCAATTAGCCCGGTTCAATCAGGTTATAGCAGCTGCCAGAAGCAGAAGTGTTAAGGTTGGAATTTCTGTATCCGGAGCTAATGATATTTTCGTAGCCTTAGCGGCCAATGCGGGTGCCAGGACAAATTTTGTCAAGAATGTATTGGCGTTTGTAAAGTCGAATAATCTGGACGGTGTTGATCTTGATTGGGAATATCCCCGCACCACTGACGGTAGTGATGCAACTTACACCCTGCTTGTTAAAGAGCTTTCTGATACCCTTCATAATAATAATAAATACTTGAGCGCGGCGGTCACACCGGCGGTGTACGCAGGCAGTGTAAGGGACGGTTTTCGACCTGAAAACTTTCAGTATTTGGACTTTCTAAATATTATGATGTATGATGGGCTGGCGTGGGATAAAGCTGCTCCTAAACAGCACGCATCCTACAATATGTCAGTTTTTAGCTACGATATCTGGCTGAATACAAAAGGCCTGAGTAAGGAACAGGCTATAATGGGAATTCCCTCTTATGGCAGGAATAGCTCAAATGCATCGGCAGGTTACAGAACTCTTATGGCTGCAGGGGGTAAATCTAATATCGATTCAGCAGCTTATAACGGATCGGTATATTACTACAATGGAACTAAAACTGTAAAGGAAAAAGCAATGCTGGCTAAACAACGGGGTAATGGTATCATGTTCTGGGAATTCTATTTCGATACTAATGGCACTAATTCTTTACTTAAAGCAGCAAATGATACGTTAGGCAGAGCCTATAACTAAAGTCCAAACATGAAAAAATACCTTATTCTATTCTTACCCTTGCTTTTTCTGTCAGCCTCGTTCGTGAGTTTACATAAGGAAATTTTTGCCGATAGAACTAATTCAAATCAATCCGTATCGATCCCTTTAAAAAAGTGCCCTGTAGTGATTTGGCAACCTTCACATCAAACCAATACGGGTGTCGAGTTTAGCGAAGCTGCCGTATGCAATGGCATAGTTGAAGCTGCGATGGCCGCAGAACCTCGAATGAAAGAGTTTAAGGTCTGGAGTCTGGGAAAGAAAAACCTTCACCATGCGGATGTAGGCAGTAATACAATCATTGAACAAACATCAGCCCTAATAAACGGTCAATTATCAGGCTATGCGTGGGAGTTGCAGAAATCAAACAAGAAACAGCCTGAAGTATTCATTTCAGTTCATAATAATGGAGGCACAAAGCGTCATGCCATTTGGGGTTTTATACACGAGGGAGATAAGTACGAAGCTGAAAATCGTGCGCTTGCTAGTCGCCTGGTTAAGGCTATCAGTGCTGCAACTGGCTTGGAAGACAGGGGTGTACTTTTTGACAGCTCAACCGGCAGAAATGATTATAAATGTACAATAAGCGGTAAGCTGGCTTTCTTCAGCCTGGATGAGAATGTGAATAAAGCGCCCTATCGAGTGCTGCTTGAAGTTGGAGATAATGGGGTAAGTAAGGAATTTCTCGAAAACCCCGCAAATCAGAAAAAGCTTGGCGTGGCAATAAAAGCTGCGCTGGCAGAATGGATAGCGGAAAAGAGATAATGATATTTAATTGCAATTTAATGAGAAAGTCACTGTTAATTATCACAGGTCTGGCCACTTTAATGACTGCCTGTACAACTATAAAACCTGTCAGCCTTGTTAACCCAGTCACGACCGTACAGGAAGGTCCAAAGATTCCATCCGAATTCCGTGCTGCCTGGGTGGCAACGGTTGGAAACAGCAGCTGGCCAAGTAAACCAGGTTTGAGTACTAATCAGCAGCAGCAGGAAGCTTTGGTGTTGCTTGATTATTTAAAGAAGCATAATTTTAACGCAGTCATATTTCAGGTCCGGCCACAAGCTGATGCATTATATAAAAGTGATCTTGAACCATGGTCTTACTTTCTGACTGGTGAAATTGGAAAAGCTCCGGATCCTTATTACGACCCTTTAGAATTTTGGACCGCCGCTGCTCATGAGCGTGGTATTGAATTGCATGTATGGCTAAATCCCTATCGTTCTCATCACAAGTCAGGTGGTGCATTGTCTGAAAAGTCGTTTGTAAAAACTCGCCCTGAATTGTCGGTTTATCTAAAAGAAGGTTATTGGTGGATGGATCCCGCAAAAAAGGAAACTCAGGACCACACCGTCTCTGTTGTTATGGATATTGTAAAAAGATATGATATCGATGGAGTACATTTCGACGATTATTTTTACCCGTACCCTTCATATAATCAGAATGAAGATTTTCCTGACGATCAAAGCTGGACGAGCTACCAGAAAAATGGAGGGAAACTGACCCGAAGTGACTGGCGACGCGAAAGTGTGAATACATTAATACAGCGTTTGTATAAAGAGATTAAAGCGGAAAAGAAATATGTAAAATTTGGACTTAGCCCTTTCGGTATCTGGAGGCCAGGGTTCCCAGCATCTATAGAAGGTTTTGATCAGTATGATCAATTATTCGCTGATGCACGGCTCTGGTTGAATAAAGGGTGGATTGATTATTTTACACCTCAATTATACTGGGATGTAAACCGGATACCGCAGAGTTTCCCGGTACTTCTGGGTTGGTGGTCTTCTGAAAACCTGATGAACAGGCACCTATGGCCAGGAATTAGTGTTTATAAGGGCGGTGGGGAAAAGAACAATGATGAAACTGTTAATCAGATCATGATCTCCAGGGGAATGCTGCCAAAAAGCATGGGGACGGTGCACTGGAGCATCACAGCGCTTGTTAAAAACGATAGCCTTTCGAAAGCCCTTTTGGATGGCCCTTATAAAAAACCAGCACTCGTTCCGGCAACTCCATGGCTGGATAATAAGGTGCCAGCACCACCAGTAGCAAATACGTCCCTTATAGGAGACAGCCTGAATGTAAGCTGGAATCATCCTGACGAGAAAGATATTTTCCGCTGGGTCGTCCACTATAAGTACGGAAATGTTTGGGACTATCGTGTGTTAAATTCTGGAGACCGAGCCCTAACTCTACAGCGTAATTTATTGGTAATGCCAACAGCAGCTCAAAAAGCAAAAGGAAATATCAACCCTACAAGTATTTCTTTAAACAGGATTGCCATTACAGCAGTAGACCGGACCGGGAATGAAAGTCTTCCTTTTAGACTGGAACTGTGATTTGAGTTATCAGTTACCAGTTACCTGGCAAAGCGTCTAGTCGACCCAGTCTGGTTACCGGTAACGGGTAACTGGCAACTGATCTACAACAGCTTAATTCCTAAACTTAAATGAAATAGATTCTGCTTTTGATTGTACTCATCACTCCGGCTGACATTGCTTAAGCCACCTTCATAACGCAGGTCTATTGTTAGGTTCCCCACGTCTACACCGGCACCCGCCTGATATGCCCAATTCTGTTTTTTGTAATTATCAAAATCACTTATATTTTGATAAGCACTGTCAAAGGTGGTATTCTCATTAATTACAAACGAAGCTACCGGACCGCCCATAAATCGTAAATTCAATTTGCTGGGGCCGATTTTCGTGCCGATAAGTAATGGAAGGTCCAGTGTGGTAAATCTAACCTTCCCACTAGCTTCAACCTCATTTCCATTTGTATCTTCTACTTTAATAAACTTGTTCCCTTTACTTCCTAGGTATAATTCTGGTTGCACATACAGTCCGGCAGCGCCTAACCGCGTGAAAATACCAACATGGTAACCGACAATACTATTCTCATCTGTGAGATCATCTTCCGTTTTCAACTTGGAATAATTTGCTCCACCTTTTATACCAAATGCAAAGTTCGGCAGCTGGGCCATAGCGGCTACACCAGCGGTCAGCATTATACAGGTAATTACAATGATTTTCTTCATAATTAATATGTAAGTATTTACGAGATTCACGCTTTCGTATTAGACGTTTTTTTTGCAAAAAAATTGCATGAACGTTCATTTTATAAATCGTCTTGTGAAATATCGGGATATAACTTAATTTTGTGGAAATTTAAGCCATGGCAGAGATCAGTATCAGCAATTCAGATTGGGAGCGTTTAAAATTAAAGATTATACGTAAATACAATCACTTGAGTGAGGAGGACCTTTCCTATCAGCAAGGGCAAGAAGAAGAACTGATCACACGTTTAATGAACCGGATCAAACGAAACAGGGAATATGTGGTCTTCACTTTGAAGAAGGGCATGGTTCATTTGGATACGAACAGGTTGTAATTCCTTTATTACAAACACCTTAAATAAGCTTTTCTGTAGCAGGCATATACTATTAAGTCAGGTTTTTCGTACTTTTAAGTATCATAATTGAAACGTATGAAGAAATCTTTTGATGCTAAGCCTGGTAAATCTGCTTTGAAGAGAAGAATCCTGATTGGTTCCTTAGCTATTTCCCTGTTCTCCATATCCTTTGTGGAGGATCTTTTTCAGGTTTCTAAAAATCTGGACATCTTCGCATCAGTATATAAGAACCTCAGCATTAATTATGTTGATAATGTCAATTCATCAGAGATGATGAAAACAGGTATCGATGCTATGCTGCAGGATTTGGATCCATATACTGAATACATCCCTGAATCTGATATCGAGGACTATAAACTAAAATATGTGAGTACACAATACGGCGGAATTGGCGCCACCATTTCTAACCGCGATGGTAAGGTTGTAGTAGCTCAGCCATATGAAGGTTTCCCCGCACAAAAAGCGGATGTTCGTGCAGGTGATGAAATATTAGAGATCAATGGAGTATCATTAAAAGGGAAGGCTAATGATCAGGTAAGCTCCATGCTAAAGGGATCAAAAGGAACCCCCGTAAAGCTTTTAATCTTAAGGCCGGGTTCGTCAAAACAAATAGAGATAAATCTCCAGAGAGAAGAGATCAGACAGGAGAATGTATCGTACTTTGGAATGCTTGAGGGCAACATTGGATATATTAAGCTTGATAAGTTTCTGGAAAATTCCGGGCAGGAAGTTAAGAATGCGCTTATTGACCTTAAAAAGAACGATTTGAAAGGGATTGTCCTTGATCTGAGATATAATGGTGGAGGAATTCTTCAGGAAGCGGTTAAAATTGTAAACCTTTTTGTGGATAAAGGAGTTACGGTAGTTATCCAAAAAGGAAGAAATCGCGAGAAATCGATAACATATAATACGTTCAATACACCGGAGGAGCCAAACCTTCCCTTGGTTGTTTTAGTTAATAATCGCGCCGCTTCTGCATCAGAGATAGTCGCTGGTTCATTGCAGGATCTGGACAGGGCAGTAGTAATAGGGCAGAGAAGTTTCGGTAAGGGACTTGTTCAGCAAACATTTAATCTTCCATATAACAGTCTGGTAAAAGTCACTGTCGCAAAATATTATACTCCATCCGGCAGGTGTATACAAGCTCTTGATTATACCCATCGCGACAGCGAAGGGAGCGTTGTCAAAGTAGCCGATTCGTTGATCACCGAATATAAAACTAAGGCTGGAAGGTCTGTTTACGATGGCAGTGGCATCTTTCCGGACGTTTTTGTCAAACCGGTTAAATACAATTTGATTACCCAGACACTTGCATCTAAATTTCATATTTTTGACTATGCCACATTATATCGGAATGAGCGTGCAGCAATTCCGGATGCAAAGGGCTTTAAGCTTACTGATGCTGAATACTCCAAGTTTGTAGCATATCTATCAAACCGCGACTATAACTACAATACCCGCACCGAAAAAATTTTGAATGATTTGCGTGACGAAGCCGAAAGGGAAAGCAAGATGGGAGATATCAAAGCTGAATATGATGCATTAAAAACCAAAGTATCCCACAGTAAGAAGAATGATTTGACACAGTTTAAAGACGAAATCCGTAAAGTACTCGAAGCTGAAATCGTTGCCAGATATTTTTTTGAAAAAGGCAGGCTTGAACAAGGATTTAAATACGATGCCGATATCGCTGAGTCCCTTAAAATTATCAGTAATAGATCTGTTTTAGCGTCGATACTTAATGGCGAAGGAAATTATAAATCAATAGGGAAGCCTGGGGTCAATTTTTCTGCAAACGCTCAGTGATTTTCGTTGTTGGTTATTGGTTGTAAGTTGCTGGACTGGATTTCCGACATTCCTAACCGCCTAGCCTAACAAACGACAACGAACAACTAACCCCTCACTGTTTCCAGGTCAGCCCCATATTATACAACATAAACGCCCATTTATCTACCTGCTCTTCGATTATCTTAGCAGTGGGTTTTCCAGCTCCATGACCGGCATTTGTTTCTATACGAATCAAGGCAGGACTTTCGCCACTGTGAAATTCCTGTAAACGGGCTGCAAATTTGAATGAATGTGCAGGTACAACACGATCATCATGGTCGGCTGTAGTAATTAATGTTGCCGGATATGAAACTCCCGGTTTTAAAGCATGATAAGGCGAATACTTAAGCATATATTCGAACATTTCCTTGGATTCTTCTGCTGTCCCATAATCATAAGCCCAACCCGCTCCGGCAGTAAACTTATTATAGCGGAGCATATCGAGAACACCCACTGCAGGAAGTACAACCTTGAACAATTCAGGCCTTTGGCTCATAACTGCTCCAACCAATAAGCCTCCATTCGACCCCCCGGAAATTGCGAGGTAGTCTTTGGAAGTATATTTATTACTAATTAAATATTCCGCTGCTGCGATGAAATCGTCAAATACATTCTGCTTGTTCATTTTCGTACCAGCCAAATGCCACTTTTCACCATATTCACCGCCTCCACGTAGATTAGGCACAGCATAAACCCCGCCCTGCTCCAAAAGAACAATATTAGAGGTACTGAATGCCGGTGTCAGACTGATGCTAAAGCCCCCGTAACCGTAAAGAAGTGTTGGGTTTTTTCCATTGAGTTCAACTCCTTTTTTGTGAGTGATGATCATCGGAATCCGGGTTCCATCCTTGGAGGTATAGAAAACCTGTTTAGAAACGTACAAAGAGGGATCGAATGAAACCCCGGATTTCTTGTACTCAAGCGACTGCCCAGTACCGATAATATATTTGAATATTGTTGGAGGATAAATATATGAAGTGAAAGTATAGTACAATTCCTTTTCGGATTTTTTGGCGCTGAATCCGCTTGCTGTACCTACTCCGGGAAGAGTTACAGTTCGCTCGAGGTTACCATTCATGTCGTACTGCATCACCAGCGAAGTGGCATCTTTGAGGTAATTGGCAAATATCTTTCCGCCGGCTGTATTTACATTTAACACATTCCCTGTTTCAGGAATGAGGTCTTTCCAGTTTGCTGGTGATGGGTTTAATGCATCAACTGTAACTACTTTATAGTTAGGAGCGTTCAAGTTCGTGAAGATGTACAATTTGCCGTCGATATTATCGATAACATAGTGCTCTCCGTCAAAGTTATCAACCACATTCACAATCGGGCTTCCAGGTTTGGACAAATCCTGAATGTAAAGCTCATTTCCCGTCGTTGACTTTGCGGCTGTTATAACCAGGAATCGGTCATCTTCCGTAACGTTGCCGCCAATGTATCGCCTTGGGGTGTTATCACCGCCAAATACAAGAACATCTTCCGACTGTTTAGTCCCGAGGCGGTGGAAATATAACTTATGATATTGAGTGAGACCAGAAAGCTGGCTTCCTTCTTTTGGTTTATCGTAACTACTGTAATAAAAGCCTTCTTTTCCTCTCCAGGAAAGTCCTGAGAATTTAACATCCGTCATGGTATCCCCCACCATTTTCAGGTCGCTTGTATTTAGTATTATCACCTTTCGCCAGTCCGATCCTCCTTCAGAAATTTGATATGCGGCCATGCTCCCATCTTTAGTAAACTCAATCCCTGCAAGTGATGTGGTGGCGTCTTTTGAAAACTTGTTAGGATCTAAGAAAACCTCAGGAGTACCTCTATCTTTTTGGCGGTAAAGGACATATTGATTTTGGAGTCCATCGTTTTTGTAAAAATAGGTATAGGTACCCTCCTTAAAGGGCGCGGTGAATTTCTCATAATTCCATAAAGTTTCTAGCCGGTTTTTGATCTCATTCCGGAAAGGTATTCTCGCTAAATAATTCTGGGTGACTTTGTTTTCAGCTTCTACCCATGCCTTGGTATTTTCTGCTCTGTCATCTTCCAGCCAGCGATATGGATCTTTGACCGTCGTTCCAAAATAGGTGTCAGAAACTTCAACTTTATTTGTTTTCGGGTAGTTCATTGTATTGGGATTCGGGCTTGTATGTTGGGCGTTAACCATGTGACAACTGAGCAAAGCAACACTTAGTACGCTAAAAGTTAGAATTGATTTCATGTGAAATTGGTTTTATTTTTTAAAAATAAGAAAAGACCTTGAGAAACATGTAATATCCTCGTTGCCTGAGCAGAGAAGTACATATGAACACAGGATCTGAAGTATAAGTTGACAGATTTGTGATAAGCAGTGTAGTTTCGCATGACAGCTGAGAAATGGTCAATAAACAACAAATGAACTGTAAATAGATTGTGCATACACCTCCCGGGAAGTGTTTAATTCAAAAAGCAAAAATTATGTACTTTTGAAATCATGCCAGGCACCAAAATTTACTTTGCATCTGATTTCCATCTGGGTGTTCCAGACAAAACAAGTAGCCGGGTACGGGAAGACCGCATTGTAAGATGGCTGGATCAAATCAAATCTGACGCAGCAGAGATCTTTCTCGTTGGGGATGTGTTCGACTTTTGGTTTGAATACGAGACGGTTATTCCACGTGGATTCATCCGATTCCAGGGTAAGCTCGCGGAATTAAGCGATTTGGGAATTGGAATCACTTTTTTCAAAGGCAATCACGATATGTGGATGTTTGATTATTTTTCAAAGGAATTAGGTATTAATATCATTTCTGATGAACTTGTCATTGAAAGAAATGGTCTGAAATTTTATCTCCATCATGGTGATGGGCTCGGTCCGGGAGATAAAAAATATAAGCTTTTAAAAAAAATATTCAGGAGTAAAACCTGTCAATGGCTTTTTGCCCGTTTGCATCCTAACCTGGGTATTGCCATTGCTCAGAGTTGGTCCAGGAATAGCCGTGCCCATAATGCGGAGGAGGACGCCTTTGGAAATATCGAAAACGAATGGCTCTATACATATTCACGTGAAATGCTTGAAAGGGAGCATTTCGATTTCCTGATCTTTGGACATCGGCACCTTCCTTTAGACTTAAGCTTAGGCAAAAGCCGCTACATCAATCTTGGTGAGTGGGTTCATTTTAATTCATACGCTGTTTTTGATGGGAAAAATCTTGTATTAGGGTATTTTGAACGGGACCCGAAAACGACAAATCTGTCATAGAATATTCCTCTTAGTTTCAAGATTATTTATTATCTGAAAAAGCCGTATTTTTGTGAATTATTAGCATATCCCAAAATACTGGGTATTTGCAATCCGAAATAGACGATGTTAGATAAATTAGAATTAATTAAGGAGCGCTGGCAAGACGTAGAACGGGAACTGAGTAACCCTGCAACCATGGGAGACATGAAGCGTTTTGCCCAGCTTAATAAAGAATATAAAGATCTTACCAAAATTGTAGACGAGTACAAGATTTATGGTCTCGTTATGAGCAATATTGAGGCTAACAAAAACCTTCTTTCCAACGAGAAGGATGATGAGATGCGTGAAATGGCTAAGATGGAGCTTGAAGAGCTGATTCCGCAACAGGAAGAACTGGAGGAAAAGATCCGAATGATGCTTATTCCACAGGATCCTGAAGATGGCAAAAATGCTATCGTGGAAATTCGTGGCGGTACCGGTGGTGATGAGGCAGCTCTTTTTGCAGGCGATTTATACAGGATGTATACTCGTTTTTGCGAACGTAAAGGCTGGAGAATGGAAATAGTTGATGTTACAGAAGGTACAGCAGGCGGTTATAAAGAAGTTGTATTTAATGTGAATGGAGAAGATGCCTACGGCCAGCTAAAATATGAATCAGGTGTTCATCGCGTACAGCGTGTTCCTGATACGGAAACAGCCGGGCGTGTGCATACATCAGCTGCATCTGTAGTGGTATTACCCGAAGCCGATGAATTTGATGTTCAGATAAGCATGAATGATGTACGGAAAGATTTGTTTTGTTCGTCTGGTCCGGGCGGGCAGTCAGTAAACACTACTTATTCTGCCGTACGTTTAACTCACCTACCTACAGGAATTGTAGCACAATGTCAGGACCAGAAGTCACAGTTGAAAAATTTTGATAAGGCTTTTGCAGTTTTAAGAAGCCGGGTTTATGAGCTTGAACATGCGAAGATGCTTGAGGAAACTTCCAAAAAGCGAAAAACAATGGTTGCAACAGGCGACCGTTCTGCCAAGATCAGAACGTATAATTATCCCCAGGGAAGAGTAACAGAACACCGGATCGGCTTAACCATCTATAACCTTCCGAATGTGATGAATGGCGATATCCAGGAAGTTATCGACCAATTGCAGCTTGCAGAGAACGCGGAAAAGATGAAAGAAGGATCATTTGCCTGACATTTAGTCTGCAGAAATCGGTAAAACCCGGCTTCATTTTAATGTTTTTAATTGAATATTAGGGGGTTAAGGACTATCAGAAAATTAACCTTTTTATTATTTGCACTGTAAGGGTTATTGCCGTATATTTGCCTCACTTTTAAGAAAAACGATCTTGAAAGTAGTTCTAATAATGATTCCGTAGCTCAGCTGGTAGAGCATTACACTTTTAATGTAGTGGTCCTG
>NZ_JBKJUM010000015.1:0-15587 GCF_046590655.1 Daejeonella sp. | reverse complement strand
CTCTCTACAACATCTTCAAAATTTCATCCACATACGTCCTGTCATTAGCCAGCCTTGGAACTTTGTGCTGTCCGCCGAGCTTGCCGCGGTTTTTCATCCAGTTGTAGAAAATACCGTCGTCGGCAACATGAATAGTTGGCCGGCGTAAGGCCATGTCTTTAAAGCGTTTTGCGTCGTAATCTGAATTGACGCTTCTTAAGGTCTCATCAAGTACATCAGTAAATCTTTCGATATCATCGGGCTTTTTCTCAAATTCTATGATCCATTCGTGCCCACCCGCGTCGTTACCTTTGAAGTAAATGGGACAGGCGGTGTAATCCCTGATTATTGCGTTAGTTTCACTGCATGCTTTGGAAAGACCTTTCTCTGCGTTATCTATGATTAGCTCCTCACCGAATGCATTTATAAAATGCTTTGTACGCCCGGTTATCTGTATGCGATGCGGTGACAGGCAAGTGAACTTTATGGTGTCTCCAATCATATATCTCCATAATCCCGCATTTGTTGAGATGATGAGGGCATAATTCTTATTTAGCTCGACCTGATCTAATCCTAATGTTTTCGGACTTTCGGAATGAATGTTTTCCATCGGCAGAAATTCATAATATATGCCATAATCGAGCATTAATAGCATTTCGTCCGAATCAGGCTGATCCTGTATCCCAAAAAATCCTTCAGATGCATTATAGGTTTCCATATAATACATATCATCCCGTGGAATGAGTTTTTTAAATTGTTCCCTGTAAGGATTAAAGTTTACTGCTCCGTGAAAATAGAATTCCAGGTTTGGCCATACCTCCAGCAGATTGTCTTTGCCGGTTATTTCAAGTACCCGTTTTGCGAGGACGAGATTCCAGGTTGGCACTCCTGATATATTAGTTACATTGACATTTATGGTAGCCTGAGCCATTTTTTCCACTTTCTCTTCAAAGTCATCCATTAGTGCAATGGACATATCCGGAGTCCGGTAAAACTCGGCCCAAAATGGTAAATTCTTTATTAATACAGCAGAAAGGTCGCCATAGCAGGAATCCGCGTTTAGCTGATTAATCTGATGGCTGCCGCCTAGTACAAGGCATTTGCCCGTAAAGATTTTGGTGTCAGGTCTGTTGTCGCAGTACATGGTAAGAAGATCCTTGCCGCCTTTAAAATGGCATTCTTCAAGTGACTCTTCACTTACCGGAATAAACTTACTGCGATCGTTGGTTGTGCCTGACGATTTCGCAAACCATTTAATTTCTGAAGGCCATAACACGTTCTGTTCACCCGCAAGCATCCGTTCGATATAGGGCTTGAGTGTATCATAATTCTGAATGGGTACACGTTCCTTAAACTGATCCTGGGTATATATTGATGAATATCCATAATCTTTGCCCCATTGTGTATGCTGAGCAGAGGATATCAAGCTTTGAAACCATTCATCCTGGACATCATAAGGATATTTTATGAAAAGCTCGATCTGGTGCATCCGCTTTTTCATAAACCAGGTAAAAATAGAGTTTACTATTGTCATAAAATGATAGGACTGTACCTGGACTTAGATTTTCTTTTTGCGCAATTCAAAATTTTGACCAAGGTAGAATTTTTTGGCCATTTCATTGTTTGCAATTTCTACCGGAGTTCCGGTAAGCATAATTTTACCTTCAGCCAGCAGGTATGCCCTGTCGGTGATGGAAAGTGTTTCCTGAACATTATGGTCAGTTATCAGGATTCCAATATTTCTAAGTTTAAGCTTTGCAACAATGCTTTGTATCTCTTCGACTGCGATTGGATCAACACCGGCAAATGGTTCGTCCAGAAGGATAAAATTGGGATCTGCAGCAAGAGCCCGGGCAATTTCAGTTCTGCGTCTTTCGCCTCCTGAAAGAAGGTCGCCCCGGTTTTTACGAACTTTATGCAGGCTGAATTCATCGATGAGCTGTTCCAATTTTTCCCGCTGTGCTGCTTTATCCAGGCGGCCCATTTCTAACACAGCCTTAATATTGTCTTCCACAGTAAGTTTCCGGAATACAGACGCTTCCTGAGCCAGATATCCGATTCCTTTCTGGGCCCTCCGATACATGGGATCTTCAGTAATGTCTGCATCATCAAGATAAACATTTCCCTGGTTAGGCCTGATAAGTCCAACAATCATGTAGAATGACGTGGTTTTTCCCGCCCCATTGGGGCCAAGAAGTCCAACGATCTCACCCTGTGCAACCTGGAATGAAACGTCGTTCACAACTGTACGTTGCTTATATTTTTTTACGAGATGTTCAGCTTTTAAGATCATTTGGGGGGCTGACTAAGCTGAAGGGGATAAACGTATGCCTTTTAAATTCAACTGCAGTGCTTTTTTGTCTTTCCACGTATTTTCTTCAATAGTATAACAAATATCAAATGGCATACCATTGTTTATTTTCGGCAGATATTCAGCGAGTCCGAAACCTATACAGTCATAATATGTTTTGTGATCCTGATGTACGCTCATTTTTAAATGCTTGTCGCCGGCAGCTGAGCCGGAGCCGTAAGTATAAACATTTCTGCTCACAAAAATTGGGGCCATATTCTGAGGCCCGAATGGTTCGAATTGCTTTAAGATTCGAAAGAACTTGGGGCTTATCTGGTCGAGTTTGAGTTCGGCCTCAATGGTAATGGCCTGAACAAGGAGTTCCTCTGGAATTGTTCTGGCAACTACCTCCTCAAATTTCTTCTGGAAAGCAGGAATATTTTCTGTGCTGAGTGTCAGCCCCGCCGCATATTTATGTCCGCCGAATTGTTCGAGTAGATCACTGCATTCTAAAAGTGCTTCATACAAATCAAAGCCAAGTACAGATCTGGCTGAGCCGGCGGCGTAACCATTTGACAAGGTCATCACTATTGTTGGCCGATAGTACTTCTCTGTAAGACGGGAGGCCACTATTCCTATGACACCCTTATGCCAATGTTCATTGTAAACGACTGTCGTTTTGCGTGCTATCAATTCAGGATCAGCATCTATCATTGCTAATGCTTGCTCAGTTATATTGCTGTCGTGCTCTTTCCGCTCAGAATTTTTTAAGTTAATAACCTCCCCCTTCTCGAATGCGGTAGCGTCTGTATCCGCAATCAATAGGTTAACGGCATGTTTTGCATCGTCAATCCTGCCTGCGGCATTAATGCGCGGACCAATGGTGAAAACAACATCAGTAATATTGAGATTTTCTTTTCTACCGGATAAATTCATTAAGGCCGTTATTCCTTTGCAGGGTTCCGTATTTATTTTTTGCAGTCCGTACCAGGCAAGCACTCTGTTTTCCCCAGTAATTGGAACGATATCAGACGCGATACTTACAGCAACGAGGTCCAGATAGCATGAGATATCGCTAAACGGGATATTTTTTTTCTGGGCATATGCCTGAACCAGTTTAAAGCCTATCCCGCATCCGGAAAGTTCTTGATATGGATATGAACAATCTATCCGTTTAGGGTCAAGCACTGCGACAGCAGGAGGCAATACCTCCCCCGGAAGATGATGATCACAGATAATAAAATCTATCTGTTTTTTATTGGCGTATTCGACCTTATCTACCGACTTTATCCCACAATCCAGTGCGATAATTAACGCGTATCCATGTTCAGCAGCATAATCAATTCCCTGTGTGGAAATGCCATAACCCTCTTTGTAACGGTTGGGGATGTAAAAATCTATTTTGGGATGATATTTTTTGAGGAAGCTATAAACAAGGGCTACGGAAGTGGTTCCGTCAACGTCATAATCTCCATACACAAGAATTTTTTCTTGCGCGGCTATAGCATATTCAATGCGTGAAATGGCAAGATCCATATCCCGCATAAGGAAAGGGTCATGTAAATGCTCCAGTTCGGGACGAAAAAAGCGGCGGGCATCTTCAAAAGTGGTAATTCCTCTTCCCACAAGCAGTCTGGCCAGAATTGCATCGACTTTCAGAGACCGCTGCAATTCTTCCATTTCAACAAGGCCTTTCACCTCCTGTTCCACCCACCTTTTTTGCATATCTTTGCCCTTTAACCCGTAAAAATAGAATTTAACCTCATAAAAAGCAAAGACATTGAAAGCATTAGCCTTAAACGAAGGGTCCTTTTCAGTAGATATTTCGAAAACATTTTTGCCCTTCGATCCAGCTATTCATAACCCAAAAGACCGTCCGGCTTCCCTATTTATTTATGTTCAGCCTTTCCTTATTGAAACCCAAAATGAACTCATAATACTCGATACCGGTTTGGGCTTTCGGAACGGAGAAGATCAGCTTATTATACACGAGAATATCCGAAAAGCGGGTTTTCAACCAGAAGATGTTAATCTTGTACTGATGTCGCACCTTCATTTTGACCATTCCGGAGGTATGATAAATAAAATGGGAAATGACGTATCACTGAGTTTCCCTAATGCGGAATATATAATTCAGCGGGGAGAATGGGAGGCAGCTTACAGCAAGCCTTCACGCTCCTACAAAACGGAGATATTTGATTTTATGCAAAGGAGCGGTTCTGTACACTTTGTGGAAGGGAGCGGTAAATTGTCGGAAACGATTTCCTATGAATTAACCGGAGGGCATTGCGAATATCACCAGGTTTTCCTGATCAAAGAAGATAATCAAACCATTTTTTTCGGTGGCGATATACTGCCTGAGCCAGAGCAACTTCTCAGGAAATTCATGGCGAAATACGACTTTGACGGTAGACGAGCGATGGAGCTACGGCAGGAGTACGGTGTAAAAGCTGCAGAAGGTAACTGGGAATGCTTGTTTTACCACGCTAAATCAAAAGCGATTTCGAAGGTGGGGTTGGAAGAAGAGATTTTCAGGATACTATAATTGGAATAAGGAGCAAAGATCAAAGACTGGAAACGTACCTGCCGTAAAACAGACGACACTCAAACTAGCGGCTAGCCCTCCGATCTCCAGTCCTTATTCCTTGCTCTTTATTCCTTGTTCTACCTTTTCGCTACCAAATTAATATTCAACTCAAATTCATCATCAATTGCTTTGTCGCCAATTTCAAGGAAGATAGTTTTAGAACGATATTTGATATCGTATTTTGTACGGTCGACGCGTATTCCATTAGCTACAGCAACAACGATATCTTTTTGGCTCTTAACCGTTGCAGGGAATGAAATTGGCTGACTGATACCCTTAATCGTAAGGACACCTGCAATGTTTACTCTGTCGGATCCAGCGGCAGTAACCTTCGTGATGTCAAATTTTGCGTTTGGATTTTTCTCAGCGGAAAAAAAATCGTCTGATTTCAGGTGAGTTGTGACCTTTGCGTTATCAGAAGTAATGCTTGACATGTTCATAAGAAAGGTTCCTTTCGTCAACGCTTTTCCATTATAAACCAAATTTCCGGAAGTGATCTTGACGGTCCCGGAATGGCCGCCGCCTACCTTCTTCGCCGACCAGCCGATAGTGGAGCGCTCGGTATCAACTGTGTAATTTACCTCTTTCAAAGGTTTGTCGAACGACATAAAAACAGCCATTCCAGTTAGAATTGTAAGGTTTAAAAGTATCTTTTTCATTTTTATTTTAAGTTAATAGATAATGGTGTACACCAGTGTTTTTTAAATATATCTCAAATAAATAAATGTTTAGCCTTAAATTAATTTTGTCACTGAGTTTTTACGGATGCATATAGCTAAGAGCTTACCGCGTTTTTAAAAGAAATTTCAAAAATAGTACCTTCTTCCGGAAGGCTGTTGACCTTTATGCTTCCATCCATGGACTCAATGTGTGATTTAACAATATATAGGCCGAGCCCTTTACCATCTATTTTGCTATGGAAACGCTGGTAAAGTCCAAATATTTTGTTACCGAATTTCTTCATATCCATACCCAGGCCGTTATCGCTGAAATATAAAATTGTATAGTCTTTCCTGACACGTGTCTTCAAATTGATAACGAGATTTCGTTTATCCGACTTGTATTTTATCGCATTAGTTAACAGATTAAGAAGTATGCTATGGAGAAATCTTTTCGGAAAGTAAATACTATCGATAGCCCTGAAGTCTGTTTCGATACGCGCTCCGGATTCATTCACTTGCATCTCTATACTTCTAATAATCATGTCAAGCTCGATCTGAAGATTTAAATTTTCTTTATGCACTTGGTTTCCGGTCTTGCTTGCAACAATCTCTATCAGGTCGCTCAGTGTTGAATCGAGTTGTTTTACACAATAATGAATCTTGTGATTTATTTCATCATGGAGTTCAGGCGATAGCTCGCCTTCAGACAGCATTTCAGTAAGGCTCATAAGATTTACAACTGGTGCCCGGAGATTATGAGAAGTGATGTATGCAAACTTCTGAAGTTCTGCGTTAGTCTTTCTCAACTCTTTTGTGGTGTTTTCCAGCTCGATTTCTTTCTCTTTGATGAAATCTATATCAAGGTGGGTACCTATTAAATTCGCTGCCTTACCATCGTCCTGGAAGTTTACTGTTTTTGTAAATGAGAGAATCCATTTCCAAATGCCTTCCTTTGTTTTTATACGATATACCAGGCTATTTGAAGGATACTTCCCATCGAGAAGGCCGATCATGATTTCTTTGACCATTTCGTAATCGTCCGGATGCACAATATCGAGCCAGGAGGTGCCTTTAAGGAATTGTTCAGGATCGTATCCGAGCAAACGGATCCAGTACTTGTCATAATTAGTCTTGTTGGTCAAAAGGCTCCAGTCCCAAATACCCAATCCTGCAGCCTCTATTGCCAGTTCCAATCGTTGTTCAGCGCCTTTTCTAACAGCAATTTCATTTAGCAGCGCCGTGGTTTTTTTGCGAACAATTTTCCTCAGCTGCCAGTTCCATATAATAGCAATTACGAACAGGAAAGCTGCAATTCCCAAAATATTAATTAAAATATCGAAATACTGAATCTTTTTATCACTTGCGCTTTCAAATATAAACCCGTCCAGTGAATGATCTTTCGGGGAAATGCCAAGTTGCTTAAAAATATATGAGCCGGTTACACCGAAGTCGGCTTTTCCTTCTAAAACCGCAGGAACCGTTGGTATCTGCGAATTGCCTTCAAGTAAGACTACATCCAGGCCGGCTTGTTTGAAGAAACCTTTTTGTGGTGCTGCATAGTATCCTGCAAACTGAAACTGATGATTCCATTTTAACTGGAGCCTAATTTTGTCGCTTTCCTGGGCATTTACTTTTGTATAAGGGAAAACACAAGAACATAAAATTCCTGCATAAATCAATAATCTCGAAATTTGTTTCCTCGATTGTTTAAACTGGATCATGAACCCAACAAATTTACCGAAGATACTAATTTGTTACATTTACCTCAGACCATCTCTTCCATATAACTTTCTATCGGCGGGCAGGCGCAGATCAGCGTTCGGTCGCCGTGTGTGTCGTTTACCCTTCCAACAGATGGCCAGAATTTGAATGCCGCTACGTAAGTTAGTGGAAATGCAGCTTTTTGCCTGCTGTACGAATGATCCCATGTATCGGCGGTTACAACTGCTGAAGTATGGGGTGCATTTTTAAGAGGATTGTCCATTTTATCAAAAGTGCCACTTTCAACATCATCAATCTCGGAACGAATTGCAATCATTGCATCGCAAAAGCGGTCAAGTTCATGTTTAGGTTCTGATTCTGTAGGTTCAATCATCACTGTTCCTGCTACCGGAAAAGAAACGGTTGGAGCGTGGAAGCCATAATCCATGAGCCTCTTTGCTATATCAGTTACTTCAATCCCAAAGTTTTTGAATGATCGGCAATCCAATATCATTTCATGGGCGCAACGGCCATGGCTTCCGGAATAAAGCACCGGATAATGTTTTTCCAGCCGCGTCTTAATATAATTTGCATTGAGTATTGCATATTTGGTAGCGTTAGTTAGCCCTTCGGAACCCATCATCGCAATATATGCATGAGAGATTAACAGGATAGAGGCAGAACCCCATGGTGCAGAAGATACAGCAGGGATCGACTTTTCATTACCAATGTGCACAACCGGATGGCCGGGTAAATATGGCACCAGGTGTTTAGCAACACCGATCGGACCCATTCCGGGGCCGCCTCCGCCATGAGGGATGCAGAAAGTCTTGTGAAGGTTCAGATGGCAAACATCAGCTCCAATTGTTGCCGGACTAGTCAAACCAACCTGTGCATTCATATTTGCACCGTCCATATAAACTTGTCCGCCGTGCTGATGTATAGTTTCACAAATTTCAATTATTGATTCTTCGAAAACCCCGTGGGTAGAAGGGTATGTTACCATTAAGCAGGAGAGATTTGCAGAATGCTCTTCAGCCTTCGATTTCAAGTCAGCAACATCAATATTTCCTTTTTCGTCACATTTTACAATAATGATCTTCATGCCTGCCATAGCAGCTGATGCCGGATTTGTCCCATGAGCAGATGAAGGAATTAATGCAACAGTTCTTTGAAAGTCTCCGCGGTCCTGATGATAAGCACGAATAACCATTAAGCCTGTATATTCACCCTGAGCACCGGCATTTGGCTGTAAGCTCATAGCAGCAAAGCCAGTGATCTCACTTAGCCATTTATTTAATTCGTCAAATATCTGCATATACCCGCCAACCTGATCTGAAGGTGCAAAGGGATGCATCTTACTAAATTCGGCCCAGGTAACAGGAACCATTTCAGTAGTAGCATTCAGCTTCATGGTACATGAGCCAAGGGCTATCATGGAATGACAAAGCGACAAATCTTTCGCTTCAAGCGATTTGATATAACGCAGCATTTCATGCTCTGAATGGTGCGAATTGAAAACCGGGTGACTCAGGAAGGATGATGAACGTTGTAGCTGGGCTGGGATATGCAGTTTGATTCCTTCGCGAAGATCATTAGTATCTACATCCTGAAGATTTTTGCCCTTTACTTTCGCGAAGAGGCGAACTAAAGTCTGAACATCTTCGAACGAGGTGGTTTCATCCAGTGAAATGGTTACGTTGGATCCTTTATAATTTAAATTGACTTCATTATTTAACGCTTCGGCGTGAATTGGATTTACAAGATCGCCAAGATCGAATCGCAGGGTATCAAAGAAATGTTCGTTTTCCTGATTGTAGCCCAGGCTTTGAAGAGAGTCTTTTAACAAGACGGCCAAACCGTGAATTCGCTCTGCGATTAGTTTAATCCCTTGTGGTCCGTGATAAACGGCATACATTCCAGCCATGATAGCTAATAATGCCTGTGCCGTGCAGATATTTGAAGTAGCTTTGTCTCGTCGGATATGCTGTTCGCGAGTTTGTAATGCCATACGCAATGCGTAATTGCCGGCGCTGTCAATAGTTACACCGATGATTCTTCCTGGCATCGAACGCTTATACTCGTCTTTGGTTGCAAAGAACGCGGCATGCGGTCCTCCAAATCCCATGGGAACACCAAAACGTTGAGTGGAACCCACAACGATATCTGCGCCCCACTCCCCCGGTGGAGTTAAAAGACTAAGAGACATTATATCAGCAACAACAGTCAGCTTTATGCCTTTTTCATGTCCTTTGGTCGCGAAGTCTGTATAATTATAGATTTCTCCATTCCCAGCCGGATACTGAACGATCGCGCCGAACATAGACTCGTTAAGTTCTACGGTGCGGTGATCCCCGATCATTATTTCAATGCCGTAAGGAGCCGAACGGGTTTTTAAGATATCAATCGTTTGCGGCAATACTTCTTCCGAAACAAAGAAAGTAAATGCTTCCGAATTTTTACGAAGGCTGTATTGCATGAACATCGCTTCTCCCGCCGCAGTTCCTTCATCAAGAAGAGAAGCGTTGGCGATTTCCATCCCTGTAAGATCGACTACCATAGTCTGGAAATTCAACAAAGCCTGCAAACGGCCCTGAGCGATTTCTGCCTGATACGGCGTGTATTGTGTGTACCATCCCGGGTTTTCCAGTATATTCCGCTGTATAACTCCCGGAACGACAACATCATTATACCCCTGACCAATGTAGGATTTAAAGACTTTATTTTTAGAAGCTGTAATTTTAAGATCATTCAGATAATCGAATTCACTTTTCGCGTCAGGTAAGTTTAAAGTATTTTTCCAACGAATGTTAGAGGGCACGGTTTGATCTATCAATTCGTCTAAGGAATTTACACCGATAGTTCTGAGCATTTTTGCAGTATCCTGCTCTGTAGGAGCAATATGACGCTGCTCAAATTTTTCCTGGTAATCTATATTAAGCTTCATTAAAGGGAGGAATATTGGTGGGGCAAAAGTAAGGAATTTCTGGTTTATTTTTTGATAGAAATGGTGGGTTTATTTGGTGATTTTAAACCTTGGAGGTATTGTATTTTGCCTGCCTCATGCCGGCGGGGGCACCTACTTTCCCTTCAGCTGGAAAGTAGGCAAAGAGCCGTCGCTGCGTCTGCTGCTTTGGAAGTCAGTGGTTTGGCTTTGCCTGTGCAAACCGCACCAGCCGATGCGAATAAAAAGTAGAACGGAGATTCAGTGCTTTGGCTTAAGAAACGTACCTAAAGCTAGCTGGTGTAGAGGGGCTGTCCGCCCAAGGCGGACCGAATAGCGAGGAAGGCTGCGCGCTCTGTGCGTCTCGCGCTCCCCTTTTTTCAAGTGGAGCTGTCGCGCTTTTCGCGGGACTGAGGGGTCTGGAAGCTATTTAAAAATGAACTTTTCGTCATTCAACCTCCCACCCCTTATCCTTCTTCAGCTTTAACTTGTACGTCTTGGTAATAAAATCGCTGTTAGATTCTTTGTTAAGAAAGGGATAAAAGTCAGTGGGTTCTATCTTAAGGGAAACCGTAGCTTTGGCAGTTTTATCATTGGTTTGCTCGAAGTTTACTGGCTTATCATCATCTAAAATATAGTTAACCGCTTTCACGGTTGCCCGGTCGTTACTTTGTTCGATCACTAGTGGCGCTGCATTTTCTTTCAGGGTTACCTGATAAACATAGGTGCTGTCTTTGGACAGGAAAACTTTCTTTTGTTCGTCGAGTTCCATTAGAATCAGTCCTTTATCAGCCAATTCTTCATATTTCTTCAAGTCCACCCGGTCTTTTCTGCTATGGAATTTTAATTCCCCGAATTTGAATGTCGTTGTCTTGAATTCCGGATTGCTTTCCAAATGGGCGGTAATCACCTCAGAAGCATCACTCTCATCAATTGAAGCTTCATTTTTACACGATGTAAGCATGGAAATAATTGCAATAAATAGAATCGAAAGTGATTTGTAGCTGTCCATCGGCTTATTTTAATTGTCTGAGATACATTTGCACTGTATTCTCCAAACCTAAATATAATGAATCTGAAATTAATGCATGTCCGATGCTTACTTCAAGTAATTCCGGGATTTGCTGAGCGAAATATTTCAGGTTATTAAGATCAAGATCATGCCCGGCATTAATACCCAGACCCAGACTGCTTGCCACCCTCGCTGCCTGAATGTAAGGCTTCACGGCAACCTCTTTACCAGAATCATACTGTGATGCGTAGGCCTCAGTGTAAAGTTCAATCCTGTCAGTTCCTGCTGACGCCGCTGATTCGACCATCTCAGCAATCGGGTCAACGAAAATAGAAACCCGAATACCGGCAGACTGAAATTCCGAAATAATTTCTTTCAGATAATCCTGATGCTTAATAGTATCCCAGCCATGGTTGGACGTCAACTGGCCTTCAGCATCCGGCACGAGTGTAACCTGAGCAGGTTTATTTGCCAGAACGAGCTCGATAAACTTTTTTTCAGTTGGGTTTCCTTCAATATTGAATTCTGTTGCAATCACCGCCTTAAGATCGAAAACATCCTGGTAACGTATATGCCTCTCGTCAGGGCGGGGGTGGACGGTTATTCCCTGTGCGCCGAAGCGCTCGATATCCAGGGCGACTTTTAGCAGGTCAGGATTGTTTCCCCCTCTTGAATTGCGTAAAGTTGCTATTTTGTTAATGTTGACGGAGAGGGTTGTCATAATTTGAGGTCGGAGGTTGGAGGTCGGAAGTCTGAGGCAAGACGCCTCAAATATGAAACAAATTTAATGATATGATCAAAGCTCTAATCCCTTCCAAAGCTTCGTCTACCAGGAAAAATAATTCTTTCATGATCTGGTTTGAAAACAAATATACGAAAATTGAATAATGCTTCTTTAAGTATAATCAGTGAAGGAAATTCGATAGCGTAAATGATTTTAAGTGCATTAGTCGATCCTACGCTATAAGTACTGGCTTTTGCAAACTAAACTCAGGCAGCAGCGTTCAATTTTATCAGGTTAAGGGACGGGAGGTTCTGGCCTTCGCCAGAATGACAAGATATGGGAGGGTATATTGGGAGATTCCAGCCTTCGCTGGAATCTGAGGAATCGTCAAATCGCCTTTTTGCAATTGCGATTCCAGCGAAGGCTGGAATCTCCTATTTCTCTAGCAAAACTTGTCATTCCCGCGAAAGCGGGAATCTCCATACCGACGTGTTTGACTACCATCACAAATTGAAATGCAAAAAAACCCTTCCGAAATAATCGAAAGGGTTTATATTAGGCATCTGCAAGATCCGACCTCCGACTTCCGACCTCAGACCTCCGACATCCGACCTAGTACCTGTACGAATCCGCTTTAAACGGACCTTCAACTGGCACACCGATATAATCTGCCTGGTGTTGGTCTAATTCTTCAAGCTCTACACCTATTTTAGCCAGGTGTAAACGTGCTACTTTCTCATCCAAATACTTAGGAAGAACGTAAACTTTGTTTTCGTATTTATCTGTGTTAGTCCAAAGCTCCAGTTGAGCCAAAGTTTGGTTCGTAAAAGAGTTAGACATTACGAAAGATGGATGACCAGTTGCACAACCTAAGTTTACCAAACGGCCTTCTGCAAGAACAATTACGTCTTTTCCGTTAAGTGTGTATTTGTCAACTTGTGGTTTGATTTCCACTTTAGTATCACCGTAGGTCTGGTTCAACCAAGCCATATCGATCTCATTATCGAAGTGACCAATATTACAAACGATAGCTTTGTCTTTTAATGCAAGGAAATGCTCACCGCGAACGATATCGCAGTTACCAGTTGTTGTTACAACGATATCCGCTTCTGAAATAGCTGTAGCTAATTTTTTAACTTCATAACCTTCCATAGCTGCCTGTAAAGCACAGATTGGATCGATTTCAGTTACGATTACGCGAACACCTTGTGAACTTAAAGATTCAGCAGAACCTTTACCAACATCACCGTAACCGCAAACAACAGCTACTTTACCAGCCATCATTACATCAGTTGCACGACGAATGGCATCAACTAACGACTCACGGCAACCGTATTTGTTATCGAATTTAGATTTAGTTACTGAATCGTTAACATTGATTGCAGGTAAATGCAAAGTTCCGTTTTTCATGCGCTCGTATAAGCGGTGAACTCCGGTAGTAGTTTCTTCAGAAAGACCTTTGATTTCAGAAATGAGCTCTGGAAATCTGTCGAATACCATATTTGTTAAATCGCCGCCATCATCAAGGATCATGTTTAGTGGTTGGCGATCCGGACCGAAATGTAAAGTTTGCTCGATACACCAGTCAAATTCTTCTTCATTAAGACCCTTCCAGGCATAAACCTGAATACCTGCAGCAGCAATTGCAGCGGCTGCGTGGTCCTGAGTTGAGAAAATGTTACATGATGACCAGGTAACTTCAGCACCAAGGGCAGTCAATGTTTCAATTAAAACTGCAGTTTGGATAGTCATGTGCAAACATCCTGCGATGCGTGCGCCTTTAAGCGGTTGTGACGGACCGTACTCCTCGCGAAGTGCCATTAAGCCCGGCATTTCTGCTTCGGCTAATCCGATTTCTTTCCGTCCCCATTCTGCCAGGGAAATGTCCTTAACTTTGTAAGGCTCATAAATTGTCTCTACTGATGACATAGTTTGATTTTTTAAGTATTTAATTATCAATAAGTTAAGTATTAAAGAAAAAAGGATGTACACACTATTTGCACACTTTGTCTAAATCTCGCTTATTTCGAATACAAAAGTAAGGCATAGTTTTGCCATTTCAAAAAATGCAGACGATAAGGTTTTATATTACAAAGTTTTGACATTTAAATTTTATTGGTGATAACGCCGGGATTCTTTGGGTTAAGGGAAAAATAATTGATTTCAAGATGTATTCTGTTTGGAGTAGCAATATCTTGCTTAAAAGCAATTATAAAAAATTATTTGGTATTCGTTGATCGCACGAAGATTTGGTATTTTTATTTATAACTATTGATTAATTTTATATTAAATAACTTTAATCCATGAAAAAATTAATTCTCTCTCTGTGCATGCTAACGGTTGTGTATAGCTGTCAAAAAACAAATCGCGAGTCTGAGCAGCTTACTACCAAGGTCTCATTAATGAGTCCTGAAAAAAATGCTTCAGTAGCAGGAACAGCAGAGCTAAGATTCTCATGGGCAGTTGCTCCCACACCTAATAGCGAAAGTTTATATAAAATAAGGATAGTAGAAATTACAGGAGATCAGTCGCCCGAGCAAGCGTTGCGTTGCTGTAAACCCCATTTTGAGAAAGATTCTTTAATAGCATTTTCGTTCATATATCCAAAGAGTGCCATGATCCCGCAATTAAAACTTGGTAGCAAGTATGGATGGGAAGTGATTCTTCGTAAAAGCAAATTTAATGCTGCAGATGTTCTAAGCGAAGCAGGATCATTTTCTGTTAAATAAGTACTGGCATAATCCGAATTTAATATCTGATCTTCTTTGACGGCCATTAAAGTAATATTAGTAAGCTGTTTTTAAAGCTGTATCGAAAGGGTATTTGGTTTCATTGTCGGTTAATTTCCGCTTGACGTTTATGATAGGTTCTATCAATGCTTTCAAAGCGTCAATCTTTATTACTGGACTTTGCCAAAAATTAAGATATTTTAACATTAAAATGGATCGATGGCAAAGGCTACTTGCTTCGATCCGGTTTAGTTTACTCCTGCCTGATGCTTTTTTGTTTGAACAGCAAAGGTATTAGTGGCACAGACCGTGAATAACCTGGAGATTTACAGGGTTTGGAAGACTTAAAACGTACAACGTATAACGTACAACTTTTAGTAATCTCAACGTCAAAACCGCCCTCTAATAGTTAATCTCATTACCAAATAATTAACTTTGCAAATCACTTAGAATTTCAACATATGTACCCAGAATATTTAGTTGCACCAATGCGCCAGGAATTGGTAAATGCAGGCTTTCAGGATTTGAGAACTCCTGAAGAAGTAGATTTGGCGATTAAGTCAGAGGGAACTGTGCTGGTAATGGTTAATTCTGTTTGCGGTTGTGCTGCAGCGAACGCACGCCCGGCTGCCAAGATTTCGACTTCCTTTTTGAAACATCCGGATAAGTTTGTTACTGTATTTGCAGGAATGGAAAAAGAAGCTGTTGATAAGGCAAGAGCACACATGCTGCCCTTCCCTCCATCGTCTCCGTCAATTGCTTTGTTCAAAGACGGGAATTTAGTTCACATGATTGAGCGTCATCAGATTGAAGGCCGTCCGGCGCAAATGATCGCTGATAATTTGAATCAGGCTTTTGATCAGTACTGTTAGTCTGAGGTCTGAGGTCTGAGGTCTGAGGTCTGAGGTCTGAGGTCTGAGGTCTGAGGTCTGAGGTCTGAGGTCTGAGGTCTGAGGTCT
>NZ_JBKJUM010000102.1:0-6249 GCF_046590655.1 Daejeonella sp. | reverse complement strand
ATTCCAGCGGCCATTCCCCATCCAATTAGTTTCCCATCTCTCGTCATTGATCGTGGTTCCGGATTTCGTTTTTCCCAACCAAATTTTGCGCCAGCCTGGCGGAAACATTCCTTAAGTTCTTTGCTTGAATAAGGTTTACCGCTACTTCCATCACGATCTGAATAATTAATGAGCCGGAATTCTACGGGGTCAATCTTGGCCTTATGTGCAAGTTCATCTATTGTGCATTCGATAGGATGGAGGCCCGTCACTCCACCGGGGGCTCTCATATCCAGAGGGCTGGCAAGGTCAAGCGGAACCAGTTTGTAGTCCAGCTCAACATTTTCCGAAGGATAAATCATGTTTGCCCAATTCACGACTACTTCTGAATAGTCTTCGAAACGCGACGTTTCACCAATTGCGCTATGATACAAAGACTGTATTCTGCCCTCAGAGCCGGCGCTAAAGCGGGTATTTTGTATTGTTGCCGGGCGATAGCCAAAACTGAACATTTGGTGCCTGTTCATGCTGACGCGCACAGAGCGTTTTAGGTTGAGGGAAGCCATCACTGCCATAAAAAGCTGGTGTTGAGGTCGTAAACCTGAGCCGAAAGCTCCTCCTACAAAAGGTGAAATAACACGAATGTTTTTAAATGCTTTGCCAAATACATTTGCTACATACAACTGGCTATTTATAGCTCCCTGTGTTTTATCATAAATAATAAGTTTTCCGTCTGGCTCGTATACCACAGTTGATGCAAACATTTCCAAAGGATTATGATGTTCCATCCCATGGACATATTTCCCAGAAGCTTTTATCGCCGACTTATTGAAGACCTTTTCTGCATTGCCTTTGTCCTTAGGAGGCCCTGGTTTAAAAATGGATTCCAGCCCTTTTTTTGGCTTCCGTGCTTCGTCAAGGTTGGATTGAAGATCCGTTTCATGCGAATCCGATTCGTAGGTGATGTCAACAAGTGTAGCAGCGTAACGGGCTAGTTCAAAAGTTGTTGCTATCACAAGTGCTACGGGTTGGCCGTTAAATTTGATTTTCTTGTTGTGAAGAGGTTTGAACGGAACACCGGGTGGCGCATCCATATCTGCATATTTAAGATTGAGCCAGGCGGTGCTGTCACGGTTTTCATGGGTAAAAACTTTAATAACGCCTTTCAGAGCGGTTGCCTTTTCGGAATTTATACTCTGTATTTCGCCTTTTGTGATCGTGCTGTTTATAATATATCCGTAAAGCAAATCCTCACTGTTAAACTCAGCAGCGTATTTTGCTTCACCCGTAACTTTCGCATGTCCGTCAACTCGGCTTAAAGCTTGTCCGAAATATTTGGGTTCTTTACTCATGCTGTTTGTAGGTTTACAGCGATTAAGCCATTCCGTATAATCGCCCGTTTAGCCAGTTTGATTTTAAATGCATTGTGTTCATGTCCTCTTGCCTCATGAAGTATTATGTCCGCGGTGTCTGAGAAATTTTTCGCGTTTGGTTCTTTACCCTTCATAAAGTCTTCAGCTTCCAAATTCCTCCAGGGCTTATGTGCCATTCCACCAAGCGCAAGCCTTGCATCTATAATCAAACCATCTTCTATTTTGAAAGCTGTAGCCACTGAAACGAGTGCAAATGCATATGAAGTCCGATCACGAAGTTTCAGGTAGGAATAATGCACATCAAAACTTTCAGCCGGGAGGTCGATCGACGTGATGAGTTCCCCGGGATGCAAATTGTTGTCTAGATCAGGCGTATCGCCAGGGAGACGATGGAAATCGGCAAAAGCTATAATCCGGTCACCATGAACACCATGGGTATTAACCAGAGCGCCGAGTGCTGCCAGTGCAACACACATATCGCTGGGAAAAACTGCAATGCAACTTTCACTCGCTCCAAGAATAGCATGAATTCGGTTGAGTCCGCCGAGCGCAGAACAACCTGTTCCTGGTTCACGCTTGTTGCAGGGAGTGGCTGTATCATAGAAATAATAACACCGTGTTCGCTGCAATAGATTACCTCCATTTGATGCCATGTTTCTGAGCTGAGCAGACGCACCGGCCAGTATTGCCTGGCAAAGCAAGGGGTAGTTTTTTTGTACCCGATGATCGTATGCTGTGTCAGCATTTTTTACAAGTGCACCAAGTCTCAATCCTCCACCGGGAAGTTCTGTAATGGTATTAATTGAATCAATTTTATTTATGTCAATCAACGTATCCGGCCTGGAAACATTCTCTTTCATCAGGTCGATGAGGTTAGTCCCGCCAGCAATAAATTTTGAGTTACGATGATTGTTGAAGAGTGAAGTGGCTTCAATTGCGTCTTTAGCAATAAGATAGTTAAAGGGAACCATACTTGCCTTCTTTTACATCGATGATCGCATTAACGATATTGGTATATGCTCCGCAACGGCAGAGGTTGCCACTCATAAGTTCTTGTATGTCTTCTTTTGTATGTGCATGGCCTTCTTTTAACATTCCTGCAGCTGAACAAATCTGGCCTGGAGTGCAATAACCACATTGAAAAGCGTCATGGTCAATAAAAGCTTGCTGAAGTGGATGAAGCTGCCCATTACTAAAGCCTTCGATCGTTTTGACATTTGCCTGATCGTACATGACCGCAAATGTCAGGCATGAATTAAGCCGTTTGCCGTCTACCAGAACCGTGCAAGCCCCACACTGCCCATGATCGCATCCTTTTTTGGAACCTGTGAGATTTAGTTGATCGCGCAAAGCATCCAGAAGGCTAACCCAGGGGTGCAACTGAAGCGTATGCTGTTCGCCATTGATATTAATTGAAATCGAATGTTTTACCATTTGAGCAACGCTGTCCAATTTAAGTAAAGGTACCAGGGAGTTTTCTTTGTTCATACGATTAGTATTTATATCAGACCATTTGACAATTGTGCGAACGTGTAGCTTGAAAGAACCGGAGAGTCGTGTTAGGCGTTAAAATACGACTATTGTATGGAATATAGTCAGTATTCACCGCAAGGTAATGAAATTAGCAATGTTCATTTCAAGCCAGAATCTCAATAAAAAAGGCGGAGCACCTTTTCAGTCCCCGCCTTTTCAGTCAATATTATATCCTACTTCACTTCATATGCAACTATCGTATTTTTAAAGAATGTTGGCACATAGACCGTTTTAGAATCTTTATCAAAACCAATATCTGCAGTGTTCTTTTGAGTAGCTTTAGTGTCTAGTAATTTCTCTTTCGTTCCGTCAGCATTAACGTACCAAAGCAAACCTTCCCAGCATGAAATGATATAATCATTGCCTGATACGTTTTCAAGCCCATCAGCATTGCCGTCCAGCCCGTCTGCAATTTTTGTGAGTGTCTTATCTGCATTCACTTTATGCATGGCCTGGTTGTCGAGGATGAATATGTCGTTTTCATTTATGAATAAACCGTTGGGGCCGTTAAGCTTGTCCAGAAATAGTTCTGACTTCCCATTTTCTATGCGAAAAACTTGCTTCCCGGGAGAATCCGAAACATATATCACTCCTTTGCCGTCTATTGCAATATCATTGAGGCCTACAGACCCTGCAATAGCAACTTTCTGTTCTATCTTCCCTGAAGCAATATCAATAATAACGAGGTTCGTCAAATCTGCAGCATATAGCTTACCGTTGTACATACCTAGTCCTTTAGGGGATTCTAATCCGCTAACCCAATCTGTAGAAATAATTTTTCCATCTAAGCCGACTTTTCCTATAGAACCCTTCCCGTCAGCTTTCCATGGGTCCTGACCGTCAATATTCGATACATAAAGCACGTTGTTTGCTTTATCCAGCAGAACGGACTCTGGAACCTTAAGCATACTGTCGGTTTCCCATTTCAGAACCAGTTCATGTTTTACTGATTCAGAACCTGAAATTGAATCGACCTTGGAGCTGCCTTGTTGTGATGAATTATTACATCCAGAAGCTGCTATCACAAACAAAACGGGGATAATGAATTTTTTCATATATTTCTTTGAATTAGGTTGTTGTTTATTTAACACCCGAATTTATGAATTAACTCTGAACTCTGTTAAAAAATCGCATTAGCTTGTCCAATTTAGAACAAGAGCTTAAAAAAGATACTTATTTCGATATTACCTCCGGATGACGATGTTTTAAATAATCCAGTGTCGTCTCGTATACCTAAACTCCCGACGTTTTCTCGGTTAAATATTTCCAGTATCTTTTAGGAACATGCATAAGGTGTAATTTAGTATTCTTTCTTTCAGTAATGTTTACATGCGTAAAATACTCGCCCCAAAGTTTTTGATATAAAAACTCGCTTTCCGGGAAAATATCATTACTGACTGAATCTGTACCATGTTTAGTAATAGCCACCTCTGAAATGGTTGCAAGATCATAGTAAATGCCATAGCTTCGTTTCCGGTCGAAAATCAGCCAGCGCTGATCTGCAAATCTCTGCTTGAAATGTTTAGCTATGAGGGGAAGAACATTGTAATCTGGCTCGACCATAGCATAGTATAAATTATCTCTCGTTAACTGAAAACGTACAAAAGCTTCCATCCTATGTTTTTCACGGTGCACCATTCTGTCAACCTGGCTTATCCGAAGTACTGCCGCATTTGCGTAGGCATGTTCCGGGGACGCTTTCATATCAAAAGCCATTCGCATAAAAGCACAAATTTCATTTTCAATTTGTGGTAATTCTGAAAGGTAGCAGGAGTAAAGGCTGCTAAGCCCTTTTTTTGAAATTAATTTTGCCAGTCCGGCCCAAACCCTTCTTGCTAATAATTCATTAGTGTGTACGCTCACAGAAATGCTAAAGGCATCCGGCTGAAAATGTATCTCCTTCACCAGGGAAACTTCTTTAATTTTCTTCCAGTAAATTTCATAAACGCAGCACAGCATTCCGGCCCAGGTTCCATCAAAAATCAGAATCGTCATGTTTTTGGAATAACAGATTTGAGTGTTAAAAAAGGAGTAACTGGTTGACTTTGTGTTTTGAATACTTACTGTGAGATTCTGCAAGGATAAATTGCCTGATCTTCATTTCGGTGAGATCCCGGCGCTCGTACGAATTACTATTGCAGGTAATAAAATACTTCGCCCGATTGAGAGCCACACCAATTTTTTTTAAATGATCCCACGTTAACTTTTGAAATTTTCTTGCCTGAGTGATCTTAAAAGCGGACTGCCGTCCAATACCGGGGATTCGGAGAATTTGACTGATATCCGCCTTATTAATATTTAAGGGAAAGTGGTTTAAATTCCTGAGCGCCCAGCTTAATTTCGGATCAATATCCAGGTCCAGCGTAGGGTTTTCATCATTCAACAATTCCCGGATATTAAATCCGTAAAAACGCATTAACCAATCGGTCTGATAAAGCCTGTTTTCTCTAACCATTGGGACTGACGTACCGATGCCGGGCAAACGGATGTCGTTACTTATTGGGACATATCCGGAATAATAAACTCTTCTTAAATTAAAACGCTTGTAAAGTTTTTCGGCAGTATACATTATATCTCTGTCAGTTTCCTTACCAGCCCCGATTATCATTTGGCTGCTTTGACCAGCCGGGGCAAATAGTGGTGCATTCTTAAATAGTTTTTTTTCTTCTTTTTTAAGGATGATTTCTTTTTTCAAATAATCCATTGGCTGAATCATGTCCTTTCGATTCTTGTCAGGTGCAAGAAGTTTAAGTCCGCTCTCCGTTGGAATCTCAATGTTGATGCTAAGGCGGTCGGCATATAAACCGGCTTCATGCATTAATTCATCACTTGCTCCAGGGATTGATTTAAGGTGGATATAACCGTTAAACTTATGATCTGTCCGCAATTTTTTAGCCACCTGAACAAGACGTTCCATGGTATAGTCTGCATCTTTAAAAATACCGGAACTTAGGAAAAGACCTTCAATATAGTTGCGACGATAAAAATTAATAGTTAGGTCGACAACTTCCTGTACTGTGAACGAAGTTCGTTTGATATCGTTGCTTTTTCGAGTTACACAATACGCACAATCAAAAATGCACACATTGGTAAACAATATCTTCAAAAGGGAAACACAGCGCCCGTCTTCCGTATAAGTATGGCAAATACCATTTCCGGTATCGCCCAACCCTTTATTATGATTCTTACGGGTACTACCACTTGAGGAACAAGAAACATCGTATTTAGCTGCGTCGGAAAGGATCTGTAGTTTTTCAATTAGGCGCTCGGACATGATACAAAATTACTAATATTATTAGTAATTTTGTAATTAATACACAGATTTACATTCCATTTTGGTGTACCGTCATCTTTTAGAACCAAA
>NZ_JBKJUM010000090.1:0-29680 GCF_046590655.1 Daejeonella sp. | reverse complement strand
CTCCTTCGTTGCGGGTTGCAAAGGTAACACTATTCACTTTCCCCTGCAAGATATAACGGCTTTTAATTTTTGTTTGTATTCTAAGTCGCTGGAAAAGAAGCAGGAAAAAATTATACGGAATGAAAAATCAAGGTTATTTAATAAATTGTTATAAGCCCATTAAAATTTATCAAGCCTCTCGCTCTCACATTTTAAATATCTTTACCAAAACGTATAACGTAACCCGTAAAACGTTAAACCAAGTATGAGCAACATTCTCCCATCCGCCTTTTTAAGATCTTTAATTGAAAATCATAATATTGAAGAAGAAGACTTTATAAAATCCCACGAAAGTGGTGAACAGTTAACATCTGTTAGACTGAATCCTTTTAAACCTACTGATCTATTCCAGAATGAAAAACCTGTACCCTGGTGCAGTTCCGGCCGATATTTGGAAGAGCGTCCGGCTTTTACTGCCGACCCTTTATTCCACGCAGGCTGCTATTATGTACAGGAAGCTTCTTCAATGTTTCTTGAGCAGGTACTAAAACATTCAACTGATCTCTCTGAGGCAGCTAAAGTTTTGGATCTTTGCGCTGCGCCTGGCGGGAAAAGCACCCTGATAAGCTCCTTAATAAATAAGGACAGCCTTCTGCTATCTAACGAAATCATTAAAACACGCGTGCCTGTGCTCGCTGACAATCTTACCAAATGGGGTCCGGCAAATTCATTTGTAAGCAATAATGACCCCAGTGACTTCAAACGCCTGGGTGCTTATTTTGATACGATCGTCGTAGATGCCCCATGTTCAGGTTCCGGAATGTTCAGAAAAGACCCTGCAGCCATCAATGAGTGGTCGGAAGGAGCAGTATTACTTTGCAGTCAGAGGCAGCAGCGGATACTTGCTGACATTTATCCATCGTTGAAGCAAAACGGGGCGCTGATCTATTCTACCTGCTCATACTCAAAGCTGGAAAACGAAAATATTTCAGATTGGCTCTGCGACACTTTCGATGTATCGGCAGTACAAATACCGCTGGATGAGAACTGGGGCATCGAAGAGACGCTGTCTGATAAGCACAAAGCCTATGGTTATCGTTTTTATCCGCATAAGGTGAAAGGTGAAGGCTTTTTTATAGCCTGCTTCCGTAAAAACGAACATGAAACAGAAGCGCAGATAAGAAGGGCCAAGGAAGTAAAAGCGAATCAAAAAACCGGGGAAACAATAAATAAATGGCTGAGAACTTCTGAGGATATAAGCATATTAAACCTCTACGACGAATTATTTGCAATTAATAAGAAACACGAAGCGGATCTGCAATACCTGCAATCAGCCCTTTACCTCAAGAAATCGGGCATCCGGGTTGGAAAAGTAATGGGAAAGGATTTGGTTCCAAATCATGAACTCGCGATGAGCCTTATACTAAACAACAGCATCCCAAGAATAGATCTGACTCGTGAACAAGCTATATCCTACCTTAAGCGGGATGAACTCAAATTGGAGACCCAACATCGCGGATGGGTTCTGATATGTTATCAGAGCCACACGCTCGGATGGGCAAAGATGCTGGACAACCGTATGAATAATTATTTTCCAAAGGAAATGCGGATAGTAAATCAGAGTATTAGTTAAAACACCACCTTGACACTCCTCTTATTTTAGTACTGACCTGTTGAAAGCATTACCAGCGTACAAGCCTCTAAAGTTTCAATACCATTCTTTTCTGCCAGCTCTTCCAACTCGGCATTTTCCGTTCCGGGATTGAAGATGATGCGTTTAGGCTGAGACTTAATAATATAATCATAATATAGAGGCTGGGTCTGAGGACCAACATACAAGGTAATGGTATCTATATCTTTCAATGTCTCTCCCGCCGGTTCAATGGGCACCCCCGCAGCCTCTCCCGATTTTATGCCTATATTAACAATCGTGTGTCCAAGTGCCACAAGCCTGTTGGCAGCCAGATTCGCGTACCTCGATGGATTATCTGTTGCGCCTATAATTAATGTCTTCTTCATAATATACTCTGTCCCTTATCTGTTTAAAATGCGGCTGTCTCGATTCTTAATCTGTCACCCCAAATCAATGGATGTATTTGCATACTGCTTCAGCACAGTTCATGCCATCAATTGCTGCCGATACGATTCCGCCGGCATAGCCCGCTCCTTCCCCGCAAGGAAATAGTCCTGGCATTCCCGTATACTGAAGGGTTTCTTTATCCCGTGGAATTCTAACTGGTGATGATGTCCGCGACTCTACTCCTACCAAAATAGCTTCATTGGTGAAGTAGCCTTTCATTTTACGTCCAAAGTTTGGCAATGCTTTTTGAAGCCGATGATGTATAAAATCTGGCAGAACGTCCCGAAGGTCAGCACTCTTAGTTCCGGGGATGTACGAATTTGCGGGCAGGTCAGAGGATAATTTATTATTTACGAAATCAATCATTCGCTGTGCTGGGGCAACCAAGCGGCCTCCGCCTGCAAGGAAGGCCTGTTTTTCAATGTTGGCCTGGAACTCAAGTAGGCGGAAAGGATTATCCGCAGAGCCCGGGACATCCGCTAGGTTAATTTGCACAACGGTTCCCGAGTTAGCAAATGGGTTATTTCGCTTTGACGGTGACCAGCCATTAACAACAATTTCATTCTGTTCTGTGGAACAGGGTGCAATAATCCCACCTGGGCACATACAAAATGAAAAGACTCCCCTATTCTCAACCTGATCTACCAGGCTGTAATAAGAAGGCGGTAGATATTCACTGCGAACTTCACAATGATATTGCGCCTGATCTATGATCGATTGAGGATGCTCAATTCTAACACCCAGCGCAAATGGTTTTGCTTCCAGGCTGATACCATGTTTACGAAGAAGATAATAAATATCACGGGCAGAATGTCCGGTTGCGAGAATCACTGACTTACCCTTAAAGGATTTATCAGCACAGTTAACTCCGGTGAGTTTGCCATCAGAGATTATAAGGTCGGTTACACGGCTATCAAAATGAACCTCACCACCTGCGTTGAGTATACTGTCGCGGATGGAAGTGATGATTCCAGGAAGTTTGTTTGTGCCAATGTGCGGACGGGCGTCGATTAAAATATGTTCAGTTGCACCATGCGCCACCAAAGCTTTTAGCACATATTGTATATCCCCGCGCTTATTCGAACGGGTGTAAAGTTTCCCGTCGGAGTATGTTCCGGCTCCGCCTTCTCCGTGGCAATAATTTGAATCAGGATTAACTATACCTTCTTTATTAATTAGAGCAAGGTCTCTCCTTCTTTGTTTAACATCCTTTCCCCGTTCGATGATGATCGGCTTTAGGCCCAGTTCAATACATCTCACCGCAGCAAACAGACCTGCTGGACCAGCCCCAATAATTAAAACCGGCTTTTTGTCGCTGACATTTTGGTAATTAACGGTAAAAATTTCAGGTACCCGTTCTTCATCTATAAAAGCAATAATCTTTATGCGGTAAACCACTTTTCTACCGCGGGCATCAATCGATCTTTTAATAACTTCAATTTGATTCACCCGCTCAGGCGGCACATTTAAAGCCATGATAGCCGCGGCCCTGATTGATTTTTCATCAGCAGCATCTTCTGGCAGGAGTACCACTTCAATTTCTTTTATCATAATTATTTGCCAGGTATTATCCCGGAGGTGTAACAAAGGTATGAAAATTGATTCCTATGGTGTAGATTTAGAAATTAAACTCAGAAACATGAAACCATCATGATCTTACCGTTCACACAACGAAATGAACATAAGATCATGATAGCTTCATCACCATTAAAAAACAAAACTATAAAAAGATGAAAAAATTAATATTTACAGTCCTTGGATTTTTTGCAGTATTGTCTCTTAGCTCATGCGGTTATAATAGTATGGTTCAGCTTGATGAGCAGGTAACCCAACAGTGGGCGCAGGTTGAAAACGTTTATCAACGTCGTGCAGACCTAATCCCTAATTTAGTTGCTTCTGTAAAAGGTGCTGCTAATTTTGAGCAGAAGACTCTTACTGATGTGACTGAGGCGCGCGCTAAGGCAAGTTCTATCCAGGTAGATCCCACGAACCTTACTCCGGAGAGCATTGCACAATTTCAAGCTGCCCAGGGACAACTTGGACAGTCTTTGGGACGTTTACTGGCAACAGTTGAAGCTTATCCGGAATTAAAGGCCAATCAGAATTTTTTGGAATTACAATCTCAGCTTGAAGGTTCTGAAAACCGCATTACTGTGGAACGTCAGAAATTCAATGAGGTAACTCAGACTTACAATTCAAAGATTCGCACATTTCCCAATAACCTTACTGCAGGTATGTTTGGCTTTAAACAAAAAGGATATTTCAAAGCGGACGCAGGCGCCAGCGCTGCTCCAAAAGTCGAATTTTAATAGTTGCTATATTCAATAAAATACATTGTTCGCTGGAATCGTTTCCGGCGATTCATATTTAGGCCATGGGAATTCTAAGTGAACAAGAGCAACAGCTCATTAGTGAGGCAGTTGAATCTGCTGAAAGGTTTACATCTGGAGAGATCCGAATTTGTCTTGAGAAAAAATGTGGTGAAGCTGTTCTGGATAGAGCTGCAAATTACTTTAAGAAACTAGATATGCATAAAACTGCCAAGAGGAATGGAGTGCTGATTTATGTTGCTACAGACGACCACCAGTTTGCTATCATTGGAGATTCAGGTATAAACCGTCTTGTCCCTCATGATTTCTGGAACAGCACTAAGGAAGCGATGCTTGGGCATTTTAAAAATCAGGACCTGGCAGGCGGAATTATTACCGGCGTTAGACTTGCAGGGGAACAGCTTCAAACCTTTTTCCCATATCACGATAGTGATGTCAACGAATTACCTAATGACATCTCTTTTATGGATGGCAAATAGTGGGTATTAACTAATTCAACAGAAGTTTGAAATGAAATTTAAGAATACCCTTTTTACCACACTGCTGTTATTATTTAGTGCAATCGGATTTGCACAGACTTTTCCAGCGAAACCCAATCGCCTGGTGAATGATTATACTCAAACCCTTTCAGAGGGTCAAGCCAACCAGCTTGAACAAAAATTAGTTGCATTTAACGATTCAACTTCAACGCAGATAGCAGTTGTAATGGTGAAGTCCCTTGATGGATATGATGTAACTGACTATACTCAAAGGCTTGCGGAAAGCTGGGGAGTCGGGGGAGATAAAAACAATAATGGGGTAATGCTTTTAATTTCTCTCGGCGACCGTAAGGTGAGTATCCAAACCGGTTACGGCGTGGAGGGATCTTTACCTGATGCCATTGCAAGGCGCATTATTGAAAACGAAATTACTCCGAATTTCAGATCGGGAGATTATTATGCTGGTATTAGCCAGGGCACTGATGCAATTATCTCTTATACCAAGGGTGAATACAAGAACGACACTCCAAAGCAAGGTAAAAAGACAGGCGGCTCAATGGTACCTTTTATAGTCATTTTCATCATTATTATTATTATGGCCATAAAGCGTGGCGGCGGCGGTGGCGGAAGCCAGGTTATCGGCGGCCGTGGTAGCGCAAGCCCATTCTGGTGGATGTTACTTGGATCGCAACTCGGAAGAGGAAGTGGCGGTGGATTCGGCGGGTTTTCTGGCGGAGGTGGTGGCTTTGGTGGCGGCGGCGGCGGAGGCTTCGGGGGTTTTGGGGGCGGAAGTTTTGGTGGTGGTGGAGCTAGCGGATCGTGGTAATTGTTAAGTGCGCAGTCGGTAGTGGAAAGGTGGAAGTGGTCAGGTAATGGTTGATTTTAGACGGTTGAAAGGTAAGAGTGGTAAAGTGAGTAAAAACATATAGAACTACTAGAGCATAGCTCAAAAATCGCATATAAATGAGTATTCTCGATTGGGAGAAAATCTCCTCAAAGTACCTTGTTCGGGCGCCATGGGCTACTTTAAGAGTAGATACCTGCCGGATGCCGGATGGGACAATGATTCCAGATTATTATGTTTTAGAATATCCTGATTGGGTAAATGTGATCGCATTGACGGAAGACATGCAGGTTATTCTCGTCAGACAGTATAGGCATGCCGCAGGGGAAGAGGTTCTCGAACTTCCCGGCGGAGTTATAGAAGATGGTGAAAGTCCTGAACAGGCAGCCCGAAGGGAGCTTCTTGAGGAAACCGGTTACGAATTTGAAAAACTCGAATTTCTCTCATCACTATACGCCAACCCCGCAACTGCGACCAATAAAACGCATTGCTTTCTGGCGACTGGAGGAATACGGACATCAGACCAGAAACTAGATCGCGGAGAGGAAATTATCATTGAGTTAGTGAGCCTTGCAGAGCTTAAAGAATTAACTCTGAATAACAAGCTTGGTCAGGCTCTACATACCAGTGGCGTATTTTATGCCCTTATTAAACTCGGCTTAATCTCCTAATCAGGCAAGGCAAAAGCGACATAACTGTCTCCAGATTTTGCCCCAAGTTTACCTCCGCCGCAAGCGATAACCAAAAATTGCTTTCCATCGATCATATAAGTTGCCGGACTTGCAAAGCCTGCTGCAGGTAGTTTTGAATCCCAAACCATTCTTCCTGTATTCTTGTCAAATGCCCTGATCTTTTCATCCGGAGTTGCCGCTATAAATACCAGGCCTCCCTTTGTAACTACCGGTCCCCCATAATTGCGAGAACCAGTAATAGGTAATCCTCTTTTAATCAATTCCGCATATTCACCCAATGGCACTTTCCACAACAGTTTTCCGCTGTTCAAATCCACGGCATTCAGAGTCCCCCAGGGTGGTTTGATGCCTGGATAACCATCCTTGTCCACAAACCGGTCGTAGCCTTTCATGATGTAGGGAATCTGACTGTTCTTGTTAAGCTTGGGCGCTGCAACAGTATTTTGTTGTTTGAAAATAGCTTCCGTCCCGCTTAAGTAGGCAGCCAAATTTATTCTCTCCGGTTCAGGGACATGCTTAAATGAAGGCATTCTGTTCCGGCCCTGCTGAATTATCTGACTAATCTGCAACACATTATACTTCTTATTTAGATTCACTAAGGAAGGATATTCAATTCCACTACCCTTCAATTCAGCACCATGGCAGCTAATGCAATATTTATTATAAACTCCCCGCCCGGGAGTGATACCTGTTCCTTCAGTTTGAGGGGCATCAAGCATTACCTGGGTTGAAGGGACTTCATTACTATTGACATAGAGAATTTTTGTTTCCATATCAACCGCAGCACCTCCCCATTCACCACCCCCGCCAAAATCAGGAAAAATCCAGTTACCCTCTTTACTTGGAGGGCTAAACTGTGCGCTGTTTTTGATCTGAATATATCTTTCCATTAATTCCTTATGAGTTTCAGGACTAAGATCACTTACATCTTCAGGCCCGTATTTCTGCCTTGAAAAAGACTCTGGGAGTGTGGGTATTGGCTGTGTTGGCCATGGTTTCTCGCCCGCTAAGGCTTCCTGAGGTACCAGCACTTCCGGTATGGGGAAAACAGGCTTACCATTTGTGCGGTCAAGCAGGTAAACATACCCCTGTTTCGTAATTTGTGCCAGAGCGTCTATCTTCCTGCCATTGTGATTCACAGTAATCAGGTTAGGAGCAGCGGGAAGATCACGGTCCCAAAGATCATGATGAACCACCTGGTAATGCCAGATATACTTTCCGCTTGCAGCGTCAAGTGCAATTACACTATTGGCGAAAAGATTTGTGCCTTTGCGGGTACCACCATAAAAGTCTGGAGATGCTGTACCGGTGGGTACATAAACTACCCCACGTTCTTCATCAAGTGACATACCGGTCCAATTATTTGCCCCTCCAATGTTTTTCCAGGCGTCCTTATCTTCCCAACTCTCATATCCAAATTCACCGGGTTGAGGAATGGTATGAAATATCCATTTACGTTTTCCTGTTCTCACGTCAAATGCCCTGACATGCCCGGGCAAAGCATCTGCATCTTCAGAAAGGCTCATTCCCACAATGAGCAAATCCTTGAAAATTACCCCCGGGGTTTTCAGGATCAGGGAGCCATCCTGTGAATCGGGAATATCAAGCCCCTCTTTCAATTCAATCGACCCCTTAATACCAAACTCTTTAACCGGATTCCCGTTTGCTGCATTTACTGCATAAAGTTTCGAAGCAACGCCATAAAATATCCGCCTGTCAGTTCCATTTTTATCTTCCCAATACATCAGGCCACGGCTTATTCCAAATCCGATTTTCTCATCAGGATTAGTATTGGGATCAAAAGCCCATTTTTGCTTTCCTGTAGCAGCATCCAGGGCAAACAGCTTCAACTTTGAACTTGTTACATATAATATCCCATCGATCACAATGGGATTGCACTGCATCTCACTTCGGTTAGCTGTGTCTTTATCACCAGTATTAAAAACCCAGGCCTCTTTTAAATGTGCAATATTATCTAAATTGATCTGATCAATTGATGAATATCGGTTAGCGTCTTTGGTCCCGCCATAACTGGCCCAGGCAGAGTAATCATTATATCCAGAACCAGAGCAGGAATTAAATATCATGCCTGTTAGGAATAATAAAACCAAAAATTTAGATTGGATTGCTTTCACTGGTGTGTTGCTACAGCTTGAAACTATCAGCAATTAAAGGATTTAAGTTAAGAAAAGCAAGCAAGTTATCCCTCTCATCCCTAAAAAAGAAAATCCCGTCAGAAAACCTGCGGGATTGTAAACGTTTCAGAACTGATGATTAGCTCATCTTTAGCTTCTTTTGAATATCAGCCACGTATCCTTTGAACTTCTTGTCTGTATCTATGAGATCGTCAACAGTCTGACATGCATAGATCACGGTTGAGTGGTCCCGCCCGCCAAAGAATGCTCCGATTGACTTGAGGGAAGTTTTTGTGTGCAGTTTGGCAAGATACATGGAAATCTGTCGTGCCTGAACAATCTCACGTTTGCGCGTTTTTGACTTTACCATCTCAATCGGCACTTCAAAATACTCACAGACAAGCTTCTGAATATATTCCATGGAAATCTCTTTGCTGGAGTTCTTAATGAAATTCTTCAGCATTGATTTGGCCAGGCTCAGATCTATCTCTTTCTTGTTCATCGTTGACTGCGCTAAAAGTGAAACCATTGCACCTTCCAGCTCTCTGACGTTATTGTCGATATTGTGCGCGACATATTCAATTACCTCCCCTGGTAGTTCGATACCGTCAGAGTACATTTTCTTTTTCAGGATTGCCATCCTCGTTTCCAGATCGGGAATCTGAAGATCAGCAGAGAGGCCCCATTTAAAGCGTGAAAGTAAGCGCTCCTCTAAACCTGAAAGGTCTTTCGGCGCTTTATCTGAAGTAACGATCAGCTGCTTGCCTGATTGATGCAGATGATTGAAAATATGGAAAAATATATCCTGGGTTTTCTCTTTGCCGGCAAAATTGTGAACGTCATCCATAATGAGCACATCCATTGCCTGGTAAAAATTCACAAAATCATTGATATTGTTATTTTTCAAAGCGTCTACAAACTGCTGTGTAAATTTCTCGCAGGAAACGTAAAGCACCAGTTTATCTGTTAGTGTCCGTTTAATCTCATTACCAATCGCCTGAACAAGGTGAGTTTTACCAAGACCAACACTCCCGTATATCATCAGGGGATTAAAAGATGTGCCTCCTGGTTTGCCTGCCACAGCATATCCTGCTGAACGGGCAAGGCGGTTGCAATCTCCTTCTATGAAATTCTCAAAAGTATAATTTTGATTAAGCTGTGGATCTACCTGAAGTTTTTTTAATCCCGGAATTACGAAGGGATTTTTGATGTCTTTATTCAACGAAATCGGCATCGGCATCGACTGGTTTTTACCCTCAGCTCCGTTGCCATTTGAAGGCATATTGGTTGTATATGGAATATTGTTCGAAGACTTTTCCACAACGATGTTATATTCAAGTCTTCCTTCCTCTCCTAATTGCTTTTTAACAGTCTTTCTGAGCAGCCCAACATAATGCTCTTCAAGCCATTCATAAAAGAATAAACTCGGTACCTGTATGGTTAACACGTTACCCTCTAGACGTAAGGCTTTTATCGGCTCAAACCAGGTCTTAAAACTCTGAGCCGGGATATTATCCTTGATGATCTGAAGGCAGTTATTCCATACCTGTGTACAAGTTTTTTCCATTTAATTTTACTAATAATCTGATTTACAACTAATGCCGGGAGATATGTTAATAACTCTTAGGGACATCCAATATTCAGAAAAAATTCCGATTAAAAAACTAAATTTTGAAATTAGTTCTAATAAATTGTAAATCAGAGTTATAAGTTATTTTTTGACGATTTTGACGATGGAAAATAAAATCGATTCGACCCAAATTTATACCTGCAAAACCGACCTGATTTATGAGGGTTTCTTTGCCCATCAAATTCCTGATTGGCTCCGGCCGATCCATGAATGTATGGGTGTGACCACCGATGATCAGGTCGATGAAATTTGTACTTTTCGCCAGCACCATATCAGACACTTTGGGTCCATCATATTTATATCCCAAATGGGAAAGGCAGACTATGATGTCGCATTTGTTATCAAGCTTAAGGACTCTCTCCATCTCCAACGCTTTTGCAATTGGATCACGATAAATTGTATTGCCATATTGCTGTTTATTTACCAGTCCGGCCAGTTCAATGCCCAGGCCAAAAACGCCAACTTTTATACCATCTTTCTTAATAATTCTGTATGAATCAGTCATCCCATTTAAAATGGTATCAGAAAAGTCATAATTCGCATTCAGAATCGGAAATTTTGCATGGGGCAATTGTTTGTAAAAACCCTCAACACCGTTGTCGAAATCATGGTTTCCCATAATACCTGCATCATATCCCATCATGCTCATCATTTTAATTTCAAGCTCCCCACCGTAAAAATTAAAATAAGGCGTTCCCTGAAATATATCGCCAGCATCAAGAAGCAGAACGTTCTTTTCTTCCTGGCGGATCTTACTGATGAGTGCCGAGCGGGCAGCGACTCCTCCCATTCCCTGATTTCTGGATCCGTCTATGGGAAAAGGGTCAATACGGCTATGTACATCATTAGTATGGAGGAACACCACTTTCACGAGGTCATCCTTCGCGTATACGCTTTCCGGGTTTATTCCTAGAGCGATAAGCGCCGCCCCAGCGGTTGTACCTCTTATGAAATCCCGTCTATTCAACTGTGATCCGGCCATCAATCTTAGGGTTAAGTATTATTCCTGCGCGGCTTTTTTTCTGCATGTACAAAAGAAGTGCATCCCGCAATTTAATATTGTATTCTTTTCTACCTGTGGCCTTAAGAAATATAGTACCACCGTCGCCGCCGTTTGCCATGTAATCGGAAGTGAGTACCGTATAAGTTTTACCAAGATCAAGAGTCTGCCCGTTAATCATAATATCAAGAGCCTTTTTATTGCTTATTTTGAAAGTTGCGCCAGAAATTGGATCTCCCCCCATTGATGCCATATAATCAAAAAATTGTTTCATATCAGATCCGCTAAACTGAACCGTGGTAATCATATTCTCAAAAGGCATTAGCTCAAAAATATTGAACAAGGCAATATTTCCTTGCGGAAGTGGAACACGCAGCCCACCATAATTTGTATAGGCTATATCAAATGGGATATTTCCGGACTTTCCTGCGTCAGCCATAGCATCGGCCATTAAATTATTTAAAGGGCCTTCGGGTCTTCCCTTGCTGATCTCCAAAGCTGAAACCGCTACGATTTCATTCATCATGGAATCAATGCGAAGTTTATATGGCAGATAGTAATCTATTATAGTCTGATCCTTAGATAGGTCGGAACTGATAGGATATAAAGCCTTATCAGAACCCGATAACTGCAGTTTAGGCGAACATGCTGTTAAGGTGATCAGAATAACATAAACACATATTTTCAGAATATAATTTCCTGAATAATAGTTGCGAAAATTACTCATAGCTCTTAATATTCTCCAAATTCATTCCTTAGCACGTCGGCAATTTCGCCCAAAGTCGAATAAGCATCTACAGCTGCCAAAATAAAAGGCATTGTATTGCTGCCATTCTTTGCGGACAGGGCAAGAGCATCCAGAACGATCTTCACCTGCTCATTATTTCGCTCAGCCTTCAATATTTCGAGCTTTTTTGTCTGCAAATCACGAATTGAATCATCCACACGGAAAACTTCCATAGTAAGGCCTTTACTATCCACGTATTTGTTTACACCTACTACGGTTCTATCGCCCGATTCAATATCTTTTTGATACCGATAAGCAGAATTAGCAATCTCATTCTGGATATATCCTTCCTCAATGGCGTTAACTGATCCCCCTTTCGCGTCTATAATTTGAATATACTTCCATGCTTCTCTTTCAACTTCATCTGTCAATGACTCAACGAAATATGATCCCGCCAGCGGGTCTACCGTATCGGAAACTCCGCTCTCAAATGCGATGATCTGTTGAGTTCTCAAAGCCACCTTTGCTGCGGCCTCGGTAGGGAGAGAGAGCGCTTCATCATATCCGTTAGTATGGAGGGACTGTGTGCCTCCTAAAACGGCAGCCATTGCCTGATTAGTTACTCTTATTATGTTGTTTAACGGTTGCTGCGCAGTAAGTGTCGACCCTCCTGTTTGAGTATGGAAGCGCAGTTTTTGAGCCCCTGGATCAGTTGCACCCAGAGATTTGGTGATCTCCGCCCACATCCTTCTTGCGGCCCTGAATTTTGCTATCTCTTCAAAAAAGTTATTGTGGCAATTAAAAAAGAAAGAAACTCGTTTAGCAAATATGTTTATGTCTAAACCTTTGCTCATTGCCGCCTGTAGATAGGCCTTACCATTTGCCAGCGTGAATGCAAGCTCTTGAACAGCTGTGGAACCTGCTTCCCGGATATGATAACCAGAGATAGAAATGGTGTTCCATTTTGGAAGTTCCTTGCTGCAATATTCAAATACATCAGTAATTAACCGCATGGAAGCTTTTGGCGGATAAATGTAAGTCCCCCTGGCGGCATATTCCTTTAAAATATCATTCTGGATGGTTCCTGAAATCTGGCTAAGATCAGCTCCTTGTTTCTTTGCAAGACTGATATACATCGCCAAAAGTATAGGTGCAGTTGCGTTAATTGTCATGGACGTGGTTACCTTTTGAAGGTCGATACCCTGAAAAAGCATTTCCATATCTTTTAAAGAATCAATTGCAACACCTACTTTTCCAACCTCCCCTTCTGCCATTACATGGTCCGAATCGTATCCAATCTGTGTAGGCAGGTCAAAGGCTACTGATAATCCCGTAGTTCCCTGTGAGAGCAGGTAATGATACCTTTTATTCGATTCTTCTGCTGTCGAAAAACCAGCGTACTGCCGCATAGTCCATAGCTTGCCGCGGTACATATCCTTTTGAATTCCTCTGGTAAATGGAAATTCCCCTGGTTGTTCAAGGTTTTTGGTTTCAGAATAAACTTCCCTGATCTCAATGCCGGAAGTTGTCGTCATTTTTTTTTCCTGCATAAAGTTAGAATAATGCCTGAACGTCTTTTTTAACAATATTCAAAGCTATATCATAGGGGTTTTCCGACTCCAGTCCGGCGAGGTGAATAAGAATTGACTTACTTAAATCGGCTCCCGTAGCATTGTCGGGTAATGCTCCTGATGCACTATTGACTATTCTCACTGTATCGTCCTTTATTTTTTTAACCACATTCCAGGTCGTGGCGCTTACATATAACTGTTGAGAGATATTATGCTGGTACTCTGCACGGATATCAGAAACAATCAAAGTTTGCATTTCTTTCGCACTGATTCCCGGTACATGTAGTCTCAAAAGCATATTAGATGGGCTTATCCTTTCAAGGAAGAGGACGGTCCGCTCGTAAGCCTGAAGTCTTAAAGGCAGGGAATGCTTCACACTCTCTTTCTTCAGCTCAATCATTCGAAAATTAAATCGCTGATCAAGATATTCTTTAATAAAAAACCAGGCTGCAAAAAAGACAATAAGTCCCGCAAGAGCAAATTTAATAATGTCCAGAAGGTATGCGGTTGGATTCATGAGTGGTGTATTTGTTAACAGATGGTCAAAAAGCCCGCGAGCAGAACAAAAGTGAGCAATTTCACGTATATTTGAGATATCATTTTAAAAGAAATATGAGTACAGAAATAGCGATCGCTGAGGCTCCTGTTACACTGACCGACGGAGCGAAAAGAGAGATTAGGAAGCTCATTCAGCAACAGGAACTGGGGGAAGATTATGGACTTCGATTAGGTGTGGAAGGCGGAGGCTGCGCGGGTATGAATTATATCCTGGGATTTGATCAGCAAAAAGATGGTGATCAGGAATTTTTTATTGATGGCATCAAGGTTTTCATGCATAAGGCACACGGATTGTATCTTGCAGGAATGCAGGTCGACTTTCAGGACGGGTTGAATGCCCGTGGATTTACGTTTAGTAATCCTAATGCAAGCAGCACCTGCGGTTGCGGAACATCATTTTCCGCCTGAAAATAAATTGTAACATTTTATGAAGTCCTGCCGTCAAACCGGCAGGACTTTTTTTATATTTATCCTATGGCAGCAAAGATGAACTATTCTGAAAATGTTAAAGTGGCTTTGCAATCCGTAAAAGGAAACAAACTGCGTACATTTCTAACTGCAATCATTATAGCCATAGGAATCACTGCATTAGTGGGTATTCTCACATCCATTGAAGCGATAGAAGGTTCCTTAACCAGTACTTTCTCGAGTATGGGAGCCAACTCGTTTACGATCAGGAACCGGGGCATCGGAATTCGGATCGGAGGTAGTGGACAACGTCCGAAACGTTATAAATCTATTGACTACCGACAAGCTACTGAATTTAAAAGCAGTTTCACTTTCCCCGCCATGATATCAGTAAATGTCTTTGCTTCTTTTGGAGGAACAGTCAAATATGGCAACGAAAAGACCAATCCGAACATATCAATACTTGGTGCTGACGAAAATTATATGGCATCTGCCGGCTACAAGCTGGCCTCCGGACGCAACTTTTCTCAATCTGAACTCGAATATGGCACAAGTGTCGTCCTCATTGGAGATGAAATCAAGACGAGGCTTTTTCCAGGAAGCGATCCAGTAAACAAAACTATTCATCTCGGAAACAATAAATTTCGAATCATCGGTGTATTCCAGGCTAAAGGATCAAGCGTGGGTTTTGGTGGCGACAAGGTTTGTGTGATTCCATTATTGCGTGCAAAACAGGTTATGACTATGTCCAACCCATCCTACACCATTTCCGTCACGGGCGACGATCCTGCACAAATGGAAGCGGCGATAGGAGAGGCTACATCACTGTTCAGAGTGGTAAGAAATCTGAAAGTCACTGATGAAAACAACTTCGAAATCACAAAGAGCGACGCTATTGCGCAAACTTTTATCGACAACCTGCGATACGTGCGATGGGGAGGAATTGTGATCGGAACCATTACTCTTATTGGTGCTGCAATCGCGTTAATGAATATTATGATCGTATCAGTTACTGAGCGAACGCGGGAAATTGGTATTCGTAAGGCGATAGGTGCGACTCCAATCGTTATCAGGCGTCAATTCCTCATAGAAGCTATTGTGATTTGCCTTATGGGAGGAATTACAGGCGTTTTCCTTGGTATCCTAATTGGTAATCTGCTTTCTATGGTCATGGGAGGCTCGTTTATTATGCCCTGGGCCTGGACCATATTAGGATTAACTTTATGCATCGGAGTGGGTTTGATTTCAGGTTTGTATCCGGCAATCAAAGCTTCAAAACTCGATCCGGTTGAATCGCTTCGCTATGAATAGCAACTTTTTTTTTGATTACTGCCGACTAAGCAGGTCTTAAAGAAGTTACTGCTAAATCTGGTTTATTTTTAAAACTCTGATAACAGATTAACATTATCTTCGGCGAAGATAATAAAGTGTTCATAATGCTTTTTTTGTACGATTTAGGTATTCAATTCTATCGCTTTATAATACTTCTGGCCTCGTTGAAAAACAAGAAAGCAGCGGCCTGGATAGAGGGAAGAAAAAACCTGTTAACTCATATAGCCAGTCGAGTAAATACGCACCAAACACATGCGTGGTTCCACTTTGCGTCTTTAGGCGAGTTTGAACAGGGAAGACCACTTCTTGAAATCATAAAAGCGAAATATCCTCATATCTCAATCGTAATTACATTCTTTTCCCCATCCGGGTACGAAATCAGGAAAGATTACCAGCTTGCAGAACATGTGTTTTATCTTCCTTTAGACACCCGAAAAAATGCAGAAGAATTCATAAAATTAGTTAAGCCTTCTATCGCAGTGTTTACCAAATACGAGTATTGGTACCACTATTTTAATGCACTTCAAAACAATAACATCCCGATATTTATAGTTTCTGGAATATTCAGGAAGGATCAGCCATTTTTCCGATGGTATGGTGGTTTGCATAGAAAAATGCTGAAGAAGGTTTCCCACTTTTTTGTACAAAATGAAGTAAGTAAAACACTTCTAAGCAGCTTAGGATTGAACAATGTCATTGTGGCGGGCGACACACGCTTTGACCGTGTCGTAAAAAATATGAGCCAGGTCCCGCGAATTCCAGCTGTTGAAGAGTTCTGTGCAGGAAGTAAAGTATTCATTGCAGGTAGTACCTGGCCCGAAGATGAAGTTTTGATCGCGTCCCTTGCAAAAGTTTATCCGAATTGGAAGTTCATAGTTGCACCTCATGAAATAGATCCGCGGCATATCAGTGACCTGGAAAATCTTTTCCCTGATTCTACGAAATTCTCGGAAACCAATATCCGTAGTATAGAAACACAGGTTCTGATAATTGATAATATTGGAACACTTTCAAGCCTTTACCAGTACGGTGATGTAGCATATATTGGCGGCGGATTCGGGGTCGGGATACATAATACTCAGGAAGCCTCTGCGTTTAGCTTACCAGTAATATTCGGACCTAAATATCAAAAATTTCAAGAGGCAGCAGATCTGATAGAAAAAGGGGCTTCCTTTTCAATCAAAGATGCACAGGAATTAGAGCAGAAAATGTCTTATTTACAAAATCCGCAAATCAGAAGCGAATTTGGAAAAGTTGCAAAGGAATATATAAACTCAAAAGCTGGCGCTACCAGAATCATCCTGGATTATCTTGAAAAAAATCGCTTAATCAATTCTTGACCAAGCCTTCTAGTGCATCTATCCAAAGGGGATTATCATTGAGACTCTCTACTAATTGCACATGCTCCCCTCCCAGTTTCTTGAACTCATCACCATATTCAACAGTAACTTCGTAAACAGTTTCCAGGCAATCAGCAACAAAAGCAGGGCAAAAGACTAATAAACGTTTTATTCCTTTTTTAGCAAGTTCCTGGATCACAACGCTCGTATAGGGCTGAACCCAGGGATCTTTCCCTAGCCTTGACTGAAAGCATACCGTATATTTATCAGCTGGCAAGGAAAGCTTATCAGCAATAAGCCTGGCAGTGTGATGACATTGGGCTGAATAACAAAACTTATTCTCATTTGTCAGCGTCGAACAGCAATTATTTGCTTTAAGACAGTGTCTTCCTGAATCATCAGACTTTTTCAGCTGACGTTGCGGCAAACCGTGAAAGCTAAATAGTATATGGTCGTAGCTCGCAGGATTATACTTTTCGGAGTTCTCAGCAAATACCTTGATCATGAGCTCATTATCATGAAAAGAGTTCAGGAATGAAATACTTGGTATAGTTTGCCATTTACTAACCAGCTCCATCACCTTTTGAAGGACTGAACCGGAACTTGCAGATGCATAGTGCGGAAACATGGGTATGACTCTGATACTATTAACCTGCGCGTTCTTTAAGTTCTTTAGGGCAGATTCGATTGACGGACTCTGATAACGCATTGCAAGCTCAACATGGTATTCGCTTCCCAATTGGTTTTGCAGCAAATCTTTCTGCAAAAGGCTGTAGTGCATTAATGGCGAACCGGTAGTGTCTGACCATATTTCTCTATAAAGCTTTGCAGATTTTGGTCCGCGGAATGGAACAATAATACCTTTTACAAGCATTGTACGCAGAATCGGATTAACATCAATAACCCGCTCATCCATCAGAAATTCATCCAGATATTTCCTCACGTCAGCAGTTGAAGGACTATCGGGAGTTCCTAAATTTACCAGTAAAACGCCTTGTTTGCTCATGTTTCTAAAACGCCAAAGATAATATTAGCGAGTCTTAGTAAGAAATGCACGCATACATTTGACTTTTAGAAAACAATCTGCTGAGAAAATCCGCTCTTCTGTCTTTCATTTATATTTACCAGATTTTTTTCAGAGTGCTGATGCCATAGTCACTGATGAGCCAATCCATAAGCTGAATTGTCGCCGTTTAGCCCTGCTTGATAGTCCAAAGCTTCCACCAGGGGGTTCCTGGCGAATCGTGGTGCTCGTAGTGGTAACCAAAGAAATAACAGGTTATGAAAGCATAAAAGTGGTTTTTACTTTGCGACCTTGAATGGTATCGATTGTCGTGCTCCCCATGATGAGGAACCCAGGTTCCAAAATAGAAAAGCTGCAATGTGCTGAGCAGCGAAGGCAATACCCAAAACAGTAAAAGGTTGGCTTCAGCAATCCACAACTTTAAAATATTGAAAATAACCGCCATCAAGACTATTTGCCACCAGGAAATATACTCCGTAATAAATTTAAAATACCAGGTCAGAAAATTTCCATTATGGAAGTCAGGATCTTTGTCCGTATGAACATGGTCATGGTGCTCATGATGTTTGGTGTACAACTTTTTAAAAGGAAAACAAGCGTATAATAGTGTGCAGGTTTGCCCAATAGCGTTATTTAGGGGCCTGTTGAACGATACAGTTCCGTGCATCGCATCATGAGCTGTGATAAAAAGACCCGTGTATAGATGCATTTGTACCAGGATCATTAAATAAGTCAATGGATTATCAAAACGAATCTCCCAGTTCATCAGGAGCAGAATGGAAATTAGCCATGCACCAATGACAAACATAGCAGCAAATACGCCAATATTAGATCTTTTTCCCGACATCTTCTTGATTTCAGAATGACTCCAGGGCACTCTTTACCTGCGTCATCAGCCACATGGGGGTAGATGTAGCTCCGCAAATGCCCACTTTATCCCCCGGATTAAACATTTCCTTGTTTAGCTCTGCTTCATTTGAAATAAAGTAGGTATTCGGGTTATGCTGACGGCAAACTTCAAACAGCACTTTGCCATTCGACGACTTTTTACCCGCCACAAACACGATATGATCATAATTCTTAACGAATTTTCTCAATTCTTCATCTCTGTTGGAAACCTGACGGCAAATAGTGTCGTTTGCCTTTATTTCGTAACCTCTGCTAAGAAGTTCCTCTTTTATCTGATAGAATTTAGCTGTGCTCTTAGTTGTTTGGCTGTAAAGGGTAAACTTATTTGGCAGGTCAACATCTTCAAGCTCGGCTATGTCCTGGAATACGATTGCCTCATTATTTGTCTGGCCTTGCAGGCCAATAACTTCTGCATGTCCGTGTTTGCCAAATATTAAAACTTTCTCTTTACTATCGTGAGTATTTTTTATTCTATTCTGAAGTTTTAATACCACCGGGCATGACGCATCAATCAAAGTGATATTATTTTCCAGTGCCAATTTGTAGGTTTCAGGGGCCTCGCCATGAGCGCGGATTAATACTTTTTCATTCTTTATTTGAACAAGATCTTCATGAGAAATGATCCTTAGTCCCCTTTGTTTAAGTCGGGTTACTTCTTCATCATTGTGAACAATGTCTCCAAGGCAATATAGATATCCATCTTCTGCCAGGATCTCTTCAGCCATATCGATGGCGTAAACAACTCCAAAGCAAAAGCCGGAATCCTGATCAATGGTAACTTGAAGATTATACTCCATCAAAATAATTAGACTGAACCCTTAATGAGTTGCTTACAAAAATACGAAATTCTTTTCAGGTACTCCACCAGTTCAAAATGATAAAGAAACACAGTTGTGCCACAAAAAGAACTATGGCAGAACTATTTTGCTTTCTAAAATTCAACTTATCAAAAATAAGGAACATAAAAAAAGCAACTACAAACCATCCGATGTAGTTCTGCAAAGGAATAACCCCTCTGTCCCAGCTCCAGTAATCATACTTTATGGCTATAGGTTCGATAAGAAAATCTATGCCCACTAATATTCCTGCCCCAAGAAATGCCAGAATATACTTGTTCAAAGTATAAACGTTTAGCAAAACGCCCGTAGTATAAACGAGAATAAGCCAATTAGCTCCTATAAGAATTGGTGTATTCCATATCTGTGTTCCAAGTGTGCGCCCGTATGTGTATGATCCGAAAATGAGTCCAGTATTAACTCCTGCTACTTCTACCAAAAATCCTGCCGCATAAACTACAACCGCAAATACCTGGAAATGAGTGGATTTGTCATATCCAGAAATCATCATCAGTAATAACATCAGCAGCAAATGAAGGGGAACCAGCTCGACGAACAAATGACTTAACTCCGGATTTAAGAAGCCATACAATCCTACAAAATGAAATAGTATTATAATTAAACTGCAAATATTCGCTTTGTTAAACATTAATTCCTGATCGGTCTTCCTTTCCAGACTATAGTTTTTGTGAAGTATTTTTTTACTGAAATTACAGCAATGAATAACATAGAAATCAACTGTACAGGGTGCAGAAAAATATTAATCCAAACGTTCTGACCCGACATTAACGAGATCATTACCCTACTCAAAATTATTAATGATAAAGCAAAAAATAGCAGTTCTGCACTTAAAATGTAGGCTATAGCGAGTGGCCCAAGAATAACCAGGAAGAGATACAAGAATAAACCAATAATGTTATTATTGAAGCCGGCAAGCAGGTTCTTACTAAAACCCTGGAAAGCGTCTTTAAAACCGCTGTACATCCGGCAGAAGATGTAGCCATTGGCCAGCAATGCTTCTCCTCTGTAACCTGATGCTTTTATAGATCTCATTATTTCGATATCTTCTACCACCTTGTTGCTGACCTGTTCGTGCCATTGGTTCTCCTTATAATTTTCGGCGTTAAAAAGCATGAACTGACCGCTGGCAGCTGAAAACGCCGGGCTCCTGGATAGCCTTACCAATCGCAAAGGAAGGAGGTTTAAAAGAATAAAGTGCATCAAGGGTACCACCATACGCTCACCCCAGGTAATCATAACCTGATTTGTAAATAAGCTTAGCAAATCGAGCTTGTAAAACTTCATCCGATGAACTGTATTGTTGATCAATCCATCTGCAATTGTCTCATCGGCATCCAGAAACATTAAATATTTACCTTTTGATGCCTTTGCGAGCTGATGACAGGCAAAGTTTTTCCCCAGCCAACCTATCGGCAAGGTTTTACCCGCTACTACCCGAAAGCGACGGTCCAAAGTGCAAAACTCTTCACATATTGCGAAGGTCCTGTCTGAAGAATGATCATCAAGTATAATAACTTCGTATTTCTGATAGTCCTGATTGCAGATAGATTGCAGGAGGCTTAGAATATTCTGTTCCTCATCTCTGGCAGGAATAAGAATGGATACCAGTTCATCATAGTCACGCGGGGAACTTGTAAGTTTTGGATTTGAAATGAAATTGAACAGCGTAACAGTGAATCGAAGTATTAGAAAAAGGAAGATAAAGTAAATCAGTATCATAGTTAAACCCCATTCGCGCACTGCCTTTGGCGCGAAACTTCAAAATGTTTGTTATACGCACTTTTTATTAGCTGGAGACTTGGGAACTCCACCCCCTCCCAACCCTGTATATAACAATATGCCGATGCTTTACGATTTTCGAAATAGTCGACAAAAGTAGCTGCAAAGATGTATTGAAATTTTCTCTTTGAAATGTTTATCATATTCATCAATCCTTTCTGAAATTGAACCTGATCTGTATGATTTGAGTAAAGTTTGCCCTGTGGAAAGATGAGAACTAAATTATTTGTATCATCAAGCAAGCGACCAGCATACTCCAGTGTTTCAATTACACTTCGGGAATTCTTTCTAACGGAAAAACTACCGAGATATTTGAGGAACCAAACCTTCTGATAGTTCTCCTCTGTGATCATAACATGAAATTTTTTCCTAAAATAAAGTTTATTAATGTGAAACATTAAAAACCCATCCCACCATGAAAAATGATTCGCCAGCAACAATATCGCCCGGTCTTTCTGGAAATTCGCCTGATTAAACTCCAGTTTTTTGAAATCAGAATCTATTATCCGGCTGATGTACCAGGAAAAGAACATGTAGATAATTTTGTTCTGGCGTGGTTTAAGCATTGGTTGGTTGTTGGTTGTTGGTTGGTGTTAGTTGGTTGTTGGTTGTGTGTCGTCCTGTTGGTTGTTGGTGATTGTCGCTCTAACAGCTCTAACAACAAACAATTAACAACTAATATAGAATTTTGTCTCTAGAATACTCCCTCCGTAACCAAGTTCTGCTTATTCAACCAGCCCATCAACAATTTTAGCAGAGAGCAGTGCCAATGGAATTCCGCCGCCCGGGTGCACACTTCCCCCTGCGAAGTATAAGCCTTCAATTTTCGAGGAAAAATTAGCATGTCTTAAAAACGCTGAAAACTGGTTATTTGAGCTGCTTCCATATAAAGAGCCCTGATAGGAGAAGCTTTGAGAATCGATCTTGCGGGGATCCAGAATATGTTCGCCAATTATCAGGGCTGTGATATCTGTTTTAAGTATCCGGGATAACTTCGACACGATATTGCGACGGGCATCATCTATCAGCGCGTCCCAATTCTGGCCTGAATTCGAGGGAACGTTGATCATGGTAAACCAATTTTCACATCCCGGGGGGGCATCAGACGCTTCGACCTTCGAACTGATGTTAAGATAAATAGTTGGATCAAAGTAAATATTTTTCTTTTGCCAGATGTGCTGGAATTCCATTTCATAATCTTCGGTAAAGAAAATATTATGAAGGTCAAGTTCCTGAAAACTGCGGTTGATTGACCAGTAGAAAATCAAAGCCGAGCTGCTTCTTTCCTGAAGCAGGATCTTTTCGGGAGCAGGAATCTTTTTGAGGAGTTTTCTGTAGGTGTACCAAATATCCATATTCGAGACCACCAGATCAGCCTCATGCAACGCAGAACCGATTCTTACGCCACTTAGCTTTTTACCTCTTAACTCAATCTCGTCCACATAAGTATTATAATGGAATTGTACACCGCAGTGCATTGCCAGATCGGCAAGTGATCTGACAATCGAATACATTCCACCTTCCGGAAAGTAAGCCCCGAAATACTGCTCGAAATGCGGAATTACGTTCAACGTGGCTGGCGCCTTATAAGGATTGGAGCCATTATAAGTAGCGTACCGGTTAAACAAGCGGATAGTTTTTGAATCTTTGAATCTTGCAGAATTGGACTTGTTCATTGTTCTGAACGCATCGATCTGCGGAAAAAGGAGCAGCGACTTTAGTGTAGTCGAATTAAAATAGTTTAAAAATTTATGAAGTGACCTTTGCAGGAAAACTGGATTGGTGATCTGATATATTTTCTCACTTCTATCCAGAAAGTCAATTACTGAAGCAGCAGAATCAGCTGTATTTTTCTCAATCTCCGATGCAAATTTATTCCTGTCCGAATAGGCCTTAAGCTGTGTACCATCTTCATAAAAATATTTGCAAATCGTATCAAGTCGTTTATATTGAAAATAGTCTTCTGGATTTTTACCCGCGAGTCTGAAAAGCTCTTCCACATATTGGGGCATAGTAAACAGACTGGGGCCCGCATCAAAACGAAAATCCCCTGATCTTAACTCGGACAGCTTACCACCTGGTCGGGCTGCTGTTTCGTAAACATTAACCGAGTACCCTTTAACCGCAAGTCTTATTGCAGAGGCAATTCCAGCTAAACCGGCGCCTATAATTATGGCTTTTTTTGATGGTGGAGTCATTTTAGATTATCGGCCAAAGCGCAACTATTTTAATACATCCAGCACGTTGAATAATTTTTGCCTTGCGGATGAACTGCTTCCGCTGTAGTTATTTATGATTATGGAAAACACCAGTGGCGTACCGTCCGAACTGGTTTGATAACCTGCATAGGCAAGGACATCGCTGATACTTCCACTTTTCATTTTCATATTATTGTAAACCGGAAGACTCTCGTAAAAACCGCTAAACCATGCTTCCTTTTTTATCGATTGTAATATTTGCACTATGGACATCGTAGTAATTCTGTTTGCCGGCGACAAACCGCTTCCGTCATAAATGTTCATTGCATTTTTATCTATACCAAGCTTCTGGCTCCAGAAGGTTTTTATGACGTCCACTCCATCAGGAGTAGTAATCTCCTTAGCTTGTTTCCAGGCAATTGTTTTAACGAGATGTTCGCCATAGAGATTTATGCTTTTTTGGTTAAACCAATAGATTATTTTATCAAGGCTTGGTGAAGCATAGCTATCCAGAATTTTTGTAGCCGCTTGAAATGGTAGCTTTTCTGATTCCAGTTCCCTCGCTGTTCTGATTACTTCTGCATTTATACCTGAAGCCTTTAACCAGCTACGAAAATGCTGTGCCAAATCAAGGGCCGGATCTGGAACAGAAGCGGAAATAGTTTTCTTAAGGTCAATCCCGTAAGTACCTCGCAGATAAATGGTATTAGAATAAGGTGCTGAGTATGCATAAACATTGTCGCCCGTTCCCTGCCTTCCTGTTGTTACCTCATTTACCAATTTTAAATAGCCCATGTCGGGCTCGGTTCGTAAAAGGACTGCTGTCTCGCCAACACGGCCTGCTTTAAAAATGAGGTCAAACTGATTCTCCCGCCAGGTCAGGGTCGAAGGTCCCGCGCCGTAATAGTTTCCAATATCCTGCCATGGCCATCCGCCTGGTAAAGTTTGAGTACCAAATAAACGGTCATCCGTAATAATTCGGCCGGCAATCCTCTTAATTCCCGCTCTTGTGAGAGCGTCAGTCCATCGTTTTAAAAGCAATGCGCTTTTGGTTTTATCATAACGATCACTCCCCAGACTAGGATCCCCGCTGCCTTTTATGATAATATCTCCATTCAGAGTTCCATCGGCAGTTACGAAACCGGAGTGCCCCAATGTTGTCTCCCAAGTAAAATCCTTACCTAGTAATACGTAAGCTGTCGCAGAAGTTATTGTTTTTAACGTCGAGGCCGGAGCCAGGCCAGTATTCCCATTTCCCGCAAAAAGTACTTCCCCTGTTACTGCATTTAAAACACTCAGGGAAGCGGTGCCGTAGATCATCTGCGGGTCTTTTTCGAGGCGCTGAAAGGCTTGTTCAATTCTCCGTTGAAGAGTTTGAGCATGAGAGTTTATGAAAAGGGGAAGCAAAAAAAGCAGTAGAAATCGTTTCATCAGAAAAATTGGCTTTGAAATTACGCTGTCAGCGAAGATATTATTTAAACTTCCCAATGGAAAATAAATTGCCGAGCATTCTGCCTGTACGGATTAGATTTGATCGCGTATGGCTAATAGCCGTTTCAAGATCAGAAGGTTCGTTGCTCAAGGGTATCAGAACCTGGAAGTATTCGTTCAATGCCGGATTTGCCTCTAAGGGTAATTTACCGGCAATTCCCACAACGGGAATACCTAAATATTTTGCTGCAGCTGCCGCAGCAAAGGGTGCCTTCCCCTGAAGCGTCTGTTCATCAATACTACCCTCACCGGTGATTAACAGATCGCATGATCGTAGACTATTCCCGAAATTTGTCATTTCAAGAAATTTAAAAGCCCCGTCTACCAGCTCAGCATTGAGGAAAACTTTCAGTGCTGCCGCCGTTCCTCCCGCCGCACCTCCATGCTTTATGGCACTCATATCCGCAAGCCCACCCGCAGATGCTATGGCACTGATTTTCTGTAAGACGTCTTCCAACCTGATAATTTCAGATAGCGTAGCGCCTTTCTGAGGACCAAAGACTGCGGCAGCACCATCGGGTCCCAATAAGTAATTCGCGACATCACAAAGGACTATTACTTTACAATTAAATACGCGTTGATCTATTCCGGACAGGTCTATGTCAGCCAGGGCAGAAAGATCTTCCGGACAAGGCTTTAACTCATTTCCGATGGAATCCAGGAAACGTACACCCAAAGCGTGAAGAAGTCCCGCCCCGCCGTCTATCGTGGCCGACCCTCCTAATCCGATAATGATCTTCTTCACCTCACAATCGAGTGCGGCAATAATCATTTCTCCCGTACCATAAGAGTTAGCGCGGAGAGGATTTAGTTCCAATCGATTTAACAGGCGAATCCCAGAGGAATCGGCCATCTCAATGACGGCAGTTTCACCACGATCAATCAAGCCAAATCTCGCTCTTATTTTTTTCCCAAGTGGATCGCCGACCTCAGTTTCAACAATCTTCCCCTTAAACTTTTCGATAATTAGTTTCGCAGTCCCATCTCCGCCATCCGCGATAGGGAAACATTCTGCCGTACAATTAAGCATAGAGCTTTCCAGTCCCTCACGGATAGCTGCTGCCGCATCAGAAGCATCAAGGCTATCTTTAAAGGCGTTCGGGGCGATTAGGATGCGCATTTTCAATGGAGAATTGAGAGGAGAGAGTTGAGAATTGAGAATGGGAGTTCAGAGTCATTGTTAAATTTTGCTAGTAAACATAATCGCCTCGGAACAGCTGGGTTGACCTAATAAAAATTCTAATAACTAACCCCTATTAACAACGTTAACCGGCTTGCCGCTAATAAATTTTGCCAGATTTTCCTCCGCCATTTTCATAAGTCGGGATCTGGCTTCTTTGGTTGCCCAAGCAATGTGTGGTGTAATGATACAATTTTTAGCTTTGAAAAGAGGGTTGTCTGCTGAGGGTGGCTCAACGGAGAGAACATCGATACCTGCACCGGCAATAACATTATGATTTAGGGCATCGGCCAGGTCCTCGTCGACTATAATGGGACCACGCGAAGTATTAAGCAGGAAAGCAGAAGACTTCATGGTTCGAAGCCTATCGGCATTAATCAGGCCCTGAGTTTCAGGGAATAGCGGACAGTGGATACTAACTACATCAGATTCCTTTAAAATTTCAGGGATGGAAGCCCACCGGAAGTTTTTTCGGGCAGCTTGATCGCTCGGAGTTCGTGCAGACCCAAGAATATTCATCCCAAGCGAACCAGCAACGTCGGCAACGCTCTGACCTATCCGGCCAAATCCAATAATACCCATTGTTTTACCTTCAAGTTCAATGAGAGGAGATTTCCAGTAACAAAAATCCGCTGATCGCGACCAATCACCCGCGCGAACCGAATCACTATGCAACTGCACGTGCTGACAAAGTTCCAGCATCAGAGCGATAGTCATCTGAACTACCGAAGCTGTTCCATAGCCCGGAATATTGGTAACTGGAATTCCCCGAGACTTCGCGTAATCAATATCTACCACGTTATAACCCGTCGCGAGCACGCCAATGTATTTCAATTCAGGCAAAGCTTGAAGTACATTCTTCCTCAGAGGTGTCTTATTAGTAAATAATATCGCGGCATCTTTGCTTCTTTCAACGATCTTGTCCTCAGGTGTTCTGTCGTAAACCGTAAGATTTCCAAGATTGCTTAGTCCATCCCAGGTAATGTCGCCTGGATTTAATGTGTATCCGTCAAGTACAACTATATTCATAAAACAATTTTATTCTAATCCTCTATACCCTATAGTAACATGTCATGGGTACTATGGTGCGGCAGAAAGCATATTCCCGCACGTACGGGATGAATGCATATTGTTGTTGATAATCGGTTTTCCCTTCTTTTAGATCAGCTGATTCTTCATTAAGTACTCTGCTATCTGAACTGCATTTGTTGCGGCGCCTTTGCGGAGATTATCAGCAACGATCCAGAGGTTAAGTGTATTGTCCAGGGATTCGTCGCGTCTGATTCTTCCAACAAATACTTCATCCTTTTCATGAGCATCCATCGGCATTGGGTATTTCAGATTTGCCGGATCATCCACTACAATAATTCCTTCTTCTTTTTCAAGGATAGCACGCACCTCAGCAAGGTCAAAGTCATGTTCGAACTCAATATTTACTGATTCAGAGTGCCCGCCCATCACCGGGATCCGAACGGTTGTTGCCGTCACACGGATTGAATCATCGCCCATGATCTTTTTTGTTTCAAGGATCATTTTCATTTCCTCCTTGGTATAACCATTGGGGGTAAACACATCAATTTGCGGGATCACATTCAAATCGATCGGATAGGCATAAGCCATTTCTCCTGATATACCTTTACGCTCATTCATCATTTGGTCGACAGCCTTAACACCGGTACCAGTAACCGACTGATACGTTGAAACTACCACCCTTTTAATTTTATATCTTTCATGAAGGGGCTTCAAAACCACCACCATCTGTATGGTTGAACAGTTGGGATTCGCTATGATCTTATCATTGGCAGTAAGCACATTGGCGTTAACTTCGGGCACAACTAGTTTCTTATCAGGATCCATTCTCCATGCCGAAGAATTATCAATTACAGTAGTACCGACTTCCGCAAAACGCGGCGCAGCTTCCAGTGATGTGCTTCCTCCGGCAGAAAACAAAGCTACATCCGGTCTCATTGCAATAGCTTCATCCATGGTCACTACAGCATACTTCTTTCCCTTGAATTCGATCTGTTTACCAGCACTCCTTGCGGAAGCTACGGGGATCAATTCACTAACCGGGAAATTGCGCTCTGCTAAAACTTTTAACATCACCGAACCTACAAGGCCGGTAGCGCCTACTACTGCGACTTTCATTGCTTTAATCTTTCTAAAATTGTTAAAACTGTTTAATTGAGACAAATATGGGAAAAATCCGGAGTTTTTGGAGGGGTTGGGGGAGATAAACCATCAATCCTGGGGAATCCATTGTTTATTTTAATGTCGATTACCTAAAACAGAAAAATTTATGCCTTAGGCTCATTCCACTCTAAATCTGCCCGGGTTGTAAGCGATATTGAAATCACATAACACCCACATGAAACATCTACTTATCATTCTATTGCTGTGTTCTGGCAATTCACTTCACGCACAGCTTAATGAAGACTTCAGCGATGGCAATTATACTGCAAATCCAGTTTGGACGGGCAGTAACAATGCGACTGATTTTGCGGTAGTGGATGGTAAATTACGTTCAAACTCAAATATTCCGAATGCTGCTTTTTTCCTGAGTACTGAAAGCACATTGGCCATTAATGCCCAATGGGAATTTTGGGTCAATCTTCAAATAAGTACTTCCGGGTCAAACTATGCAGACATCTATGTTATATCCGACAAGGCCGATCTCAAAAGCACATTGATAAATGGCTTTTTTATTAGAATAGGAAATACGGACGATGAAATAAGTCTTTACAGGAGATCTGGAACAACTAGCAGCAGTACGAAAATAATAGATGGGCTTAACGGTAGTGTAGGATCCTCAAATAATACTATTAGGATTAGATTAAAACGCGACAGTGCAGGGAAATTTACACTTGAGCGCGAGGTAGTAGCAAGCAATACTTCTTTCGTTTTAGAAGGAACAGCAAACGACGTCGCGCACCCAACTTCGACCCATTTTGGAATCTCAATTCAACAATCAACCACCTCGTTTTTTTTAAAGCACTTCTTCGATAATATAAAAATTGCTCCTATAATCACAGATACAACACCCCCAATTGTGAGCGAGGTGTCAGCTATAGGTACCAATACTTTAGCCATTACTTTTAGCGAAGAGATGGATACTCTAAGTACCAAAATTGCCTCAA